>NZ_AUTN01000161.1:0-14498 GCF_000497955.1 Pseudoalteromonas sp. TAE56 | reverse complement strand
GTCGCCGCCCCACTGTGCAGGAAAACGTTGGCTGCCCGTCCATGCTGAACGGCTAAACAAAAATGGCCCAGTTTTACAGTATTTTTCGGCGGCCTCAAAAACGCAGCGGTTGTACAACATGCTGTAAACGTTGTGCAGCCTAATACCGCTATCACCACTGTGAGATATCATATTGTCGTCTTCTAGCTGTTCGCCAAAGTCTGCTTTTATCATATCTACGCCAAGCTCAAACAATGGCTTNGAGCCAGTATTCGTAAGCGTCGGGGTGAGTAAAATCTAAAATACCCGACTCTGGTAGTGGTGTAAGTACTTCGCCAAATGGGCTTAAATCCCACTCGTATTGATACGCTTTACCGGTGCGTTTATCTTTTATAAGCCAGCCATTTTCGGCCGCTTTAGCAAATAATGGGTTATTTACCGAGATCATCGGGTATTCCCATACGCAAATTTTAAAATCCATCGCTTTTAGTTCATCAAGCACTGGTTTTGGGTCGGCGTAACGTGTTGGGTCCCATTCAAATGCAAAGCGGGTGTCGGTGTCTTGCCATGCGCGGCCATCAAGAGTAATTACGTCGCACGGCATATTTTTAGCACGCACTTCGCGGGCAACACTCAGTAATTCGTCAGCATCTTTGTAATAGGCTTTTGATAAAATAACACCAAAGCTCCACTGCGGTGGCACCGGTGCAAAACCTGTTAGCTCACAGTAACGGTTAATGCTTTGAGCAGGTGTTTGTTCTTGATATAAAAATACATCTAGCGCGTCATCTTCAACTAAACATACATATGCGCGTTGCGACCACAGTGCGTAACCTACGCCATGAGTTACCGGTGCAGGTGTATGTACAAATAAGTTCCAGCCTTCTGGGCTCCATGCATACGGTGTATTTTTATAAGACTTTTCGGCGTTAACACCTAACGCATCGTGGTTGTATGAACGAATAAGTTGGCCGCGTTTATCAAGCTTGCCCCATTTTTCGCCAAGACCATACACGGCCTCATCGTAGTTAAGCTCTAAGCTTAATATCCAGCCGNTGGCGGTAAACGATGCTGGCGTACAAAGTGGCCATCGGTTGCTGATTGCTGCACTAACTCATCGTTTTTATAAAGTTTGAAATGAAAAGGGTCGCAGTAAAACTCTAGGCGATATTCGCCACCACTTACACTGTAATCATTATTGTTTTTGCTAAGTGTGAGGGGGTATTCTGATGGGGTTGCGGTTAATATTCTAAACTGCTCGTCATGCGTGGTGCCTGCATTTAAACGTAAACCAAACTGGCTTATCGTTACGCTAATATCACCAAACTGAGTCGGCAAAACCAACACATTACCTTGTAACTTTGGCTGTGCGGTTAAGCGTGCTGGCTCTATTGCGTTCCAGTCTGGCTCACGTAATTCAAATGCATTCATGGGAGTTCCTTAACCAATTATTAGTCTTGTATAAGACACAAGTTAAATAATTGTAATCCCCATGTCAACGTAAATAAACTCAAGATGAATTATTTACATCGCAATTTTTAAAAAATGCCAGGTGCCGATGTAGCCACCAGCGATACGCCGCTCAGTCCTAGTAACGTAATAGCTATAATGCGTATCCATTTAGCGTCAACGTAAGGCGTTAATTTACGAGCAAAATGCGTAACTAACAACACTAAGGGAATAGCCGCTGCAATTAAAAACATAATGTCGAGCCCCGGCAAAGTACCAAATAAGGCGATACCTACACGTACTAGCCCGCCAATAGTAAATACCGCTAATAACGTACTGCGAATAGCTTCAATAGACCAACTTTGCTTATAACACTGAAACACAAGCGGCGGCCCTGAGGTTGAAAACAACCCACCAAGTAATCCACTCACCCCTCCAGCTATTAAAAACGAACGAGGGCGGCTTTGTTTATTAGCACGATCGCGGCCAATCAGCATTAAAGCGCAGCACAGCAGAATACTTACACCTAAAATAAAGTTTAAATAGTGCGTTAAATGCGACGACATAAACTCAAGCAGCACAAAACCTATCAGCATTAACGGTATACCGGTATACAACATAAGTTTTAGCTCGGGTACTTTTACCGAACTGCGGTTTTTAACGACCACGGTTGTTGAATTAACTAACCCTAGCAAACTCACTAAAAATGTAGTTGCCGTAAGTGGCAATACATCAAGCAACGTAAAGCTTGCAACCACCAGCAACCCAAAGCCAAACCCGCTAAGAGTTTGCATTACAGTGGCAAGGCTTAGGCACAACGCCATAAGCAAAATGAGTTCAAAAGAAATACTGAGCACTTTTAATTTCCTAAGGGTGAGCTATTGTAGTGTAACGATTTGTTTTTAGGCATAATGTATATTTTGCGCCTATAAAACATTACAGCAGTAGTTCACGTTTAATTGAGCTAGCGCAAATATGCGTAAAAGGTTTCACCTATGATATAACTACAGGTGGATTAAATTTAATGGTAAATAATAATGAGTAATTCTATGTTTGATCACAAATTAAGTGGCCCAAGCTTGGCTTTTCAACCGCTTTACTTACAAGTGGCTGATTATATTAAACAGCTCATTGTTGAAAGACGCTGGGTACCTGGCGAAGCACTACCAAGCGAATTTCGCCTTGCTGAAGAATTTAACGTAAGCCAAGGTACGGTTCGTAAAGCACTTAATTTATTAACCGACAATAAAATAGTGACTCGTCGCCAAGGCGTTGGTACGTTTGTATCAGAGCATACTGCGCAAGATGCCTTATTTAGGTTTTTTCCGTTACAAGCCGACGGTAAAGGCGCTGATTTACCAAAGGCTGAACTGCTATCGGTTGAGCTTTGTGCTGCGCCAATTGAAGTAACAGAAGCGTTACAACTCAATAAAAAAGACAAAGTTACCAAGCTTGTTCGTAGACGTATTCTTGATAACGAATTTTGCATGAGCGAAACTATATACCTACCGCAAAGCTACTTTCCTGATATACATCAAAGTAGTGATATTCCGCATACATTGTACCATTACTATCAAACCAAATTTAACCAAACTGTACACAAAACCCAAGACAGTATTAAAGCTGTACTTGCTACAGCTGATGATGCCAAAATGCTTGCTATTAAAGCTGGCGACCCACTGCTGTTGGTATCACGAATTACCGAATCAATCGAAGGTAAGCTAATTGAATACCGCCAAAGCAAATGCCGTAGCGATCATTACCACTATCAAATTGAACTTGATTAATTAAAAGCGTGTTTAGTGCTAAAAACTCACTTTAGCGCATAATAATTAAATATTTTTTAAAGGCAGCAAACGCTGCCTTTTTGCTGCCTGTAGGTTTTTTAACCCACCCATTTACTACTTTGCTGTTAACACAGTATTGACACTGTTTGATTCGTATAATAACTTATGTCTTATACAAGACCTAAGTCATTATGCATTTTTAACAGGAATTCCCAATGAGTTCATTAAATAATATCCCTCCAGTAGGGTTCGGTTTATGGAAAGTAGCACAAGAAGATTGTGCGCAAACGGTATACCAAGCCATTAAGGCAGGTTACCGCCATCTTGATTGCGCATCAGACTACGGTAACGAAGAACAAGTAGGCGATGGCATAGCCCAAGCAATAAACGATGGTTTATGTACTCGCAAAGAATTATGGGTAACATCAAAACTGTGGAATACCTTTCATGCACCAGAGCATGTTGGCCTCGCGATTGATAAAACACTGAGTGATTTAAAGCTAGATTACCTAGACTTATACCTAATTCATTTTCCGATTGCGCAAACATTTGTGCCAATAGAAACCCGCTATCCACCAGAGTGGTTTGTTAACCCAGACGCGCAAAATCCACAAATGGAGCTGGCAAAAGTGCCGCTATATTTAACGTGGCAAGCAATGGAAGAGCAAGTACATAACAACAAAGCTAAACGCATTGGAGTATGTAATTACTCAAGCGCGCTGCTTCACGATTTAATGACCTACGCAAATATCAAACCCGCTATGTTGCAAATTGAGTCGCACCCTTATTTAACGCAAGAGCGATTAGTAAGATTAGCTAAGCAGTACGATATTCCGGTTACTGCGTTTTCACCACTGGGTGCGCTTTCATACCTTGAGCTAGAAATGGCTGATAAAACTGAATCAGTTCTTGAGCAAAGCGTTGTTAAAGCGGCTGCACACAATCATGGCAAAACGCCAGCACAAGTAGTTCTTCGTTGGGGCGTGCAACGCGGCACAGCCATTATTCCAAAAACTTCAAAACTTGAACGCATGAAAGAAAACCTCGCACTGTTTGATTTTGAATTAACAGAGCAAGAAATGGCGCAAATTTCTGCGCTTAACAGTAATCGCCGATTTAACGACCCTGGGCACTTTTGTGAAGCTGCCTTTAACCGTTTTCACCCAATTTACGATTAGGAACATACAATGTCAGCTACCGAAATTAACTACGCCTCAGTGCCAACTCAATTAACATTCGATGATTCGGTTTTTCCGTGCATTGTGGTTAATAACAATAACGCCAGCACCGTTGAAGAAGCGGTAGCTTTCATTCGCGCGAATAAAAGTGAATTGGCTACAAAGCTTCGCAGCTCAGGTGCTGTACTGTTTCGTGGCTTCCCTGTAAATAGCGCCGAAACCTTTGATACTTTTTCAGCAGGGTTTGATTACGACAATTTTACTTATAAAGAGTCACTGTCTAACGCGGTACGTATTAATTTTACCGAGCGTGTATTTACAGCCAACGAAGCGCCAAAAGATGTAGAAATATACTTACATCACGAAATGGCGCAAACGCCTATTTCGCCAAGTAAGTTATTCTTCTTTTGTAAATCGGCCGCAGAAGAAGGTGGTGCAACACCTCTTTGCCGATCAGATAAGTTATTTAGCGCATTAAAAGAATACGATAGTAAACTTGCCCATGATTTTGAACACAAAGGCCTAAAATATACCACCTATATGCCAGCCGCTGACGATGCAACATCAGGCCAAGGTCGCAGCTGGAAAAGCACGCTAAGTGTAGAAACCAAAGACGAAGCACATAATAAATTAACCGAACTTGGTTACGAGTGGGAATGGCTTGAAGACGGCTCACTAAAGGCCGTTACACCGGTGCTGCCTGCTGTAGTAACTCTTGAAAACAATGTACAGGTTTTTTATAACCAACTGATTGCCGCTTACATGGGCTGGAAAGGTGTACGCGATAACCCATCAATTGCCATTACCTTTGGTGATGGTAGTGCCATTCCTAAAGCAGGACTTGATAAAATTGTTGAGCTTTCTAAAGTATTTACCTTTGATCTTGCATGGCAAGACGGTGATGTTGCTTTAGTTGATAACGAAATGGCTATGCATGGTCGTCGACCTTTTACAGGTGAACGTAAACGCCAAGTGTTAGTAGCACTTACCGCAGCAAAAGCGTAATGCAGCGTTTAAGTGGTAAATTAAGCAGTAAAATATCACCTTTATGGCAAGGCGCCAGCATTGCTGCAATGACTGGCCTTGCCGCTTTATTTTTAAGTGAGCATTACGGCGCGCCAGCCATGCTGTTTGCTTTGTTACTGGGTATGGCAGTCTCATTTTTGTATCAAAGCGATAGCCTTTGCGCCAAAGGTATCGACTTTACTGGCACCACGGTTTTGCGCGTCGGTATAGTACTGCTAGGCACACGCATAGCACTGGGAGATTTAGTAACATTGGGTTGGCAAACCGCACTTATGCTAGCGGGCGCTATATTTACTACTATTATTTTAGGCGTAGTACTAGCGCGCGCATTTGGCTTACAAAAGCGCTTTGGTGCACTTACAGGTGGTTCGGTTGCTATTTATGGAGCGTCTGCTGCGCTGGCTATCTCGTCTATTATGCCAAACAGCGAACATAAAGAACGCGACACCTTATTAACCGTTATTGGCGTAACAGCCATGTCGACTCTAGCTATGATCCTCTACCCTATTGTGGTTAATTACCTTGAATTTGACGCGCATAATGCAGGCGTATTTTTAGGCGGCACAATACACGATGTAGCGCAGGTAGTGGGTGCTGGTTATTCGGTATCGCCTGAGACAGGCGATATAGCAACCCTAACTAAGCTTGTGCGTGTTGCTATGCTACTACCCGTTGTGCTTATTATGATGGTTGTTATTAATCGCTCAAATAAAGAAAAACACGGAGAATTACCTAAAGTACCTGGTTTTTTAATTGGCTTTGTCATACTCATGATAATAAATAGCTGCTTTTCTCTTCCTACAATAGTGCTTGAAACCGCTAACGAACTTTCACAGTTCTTTTTAATTGCGGCTATTTCAGCCATAGGTATGAAAACTAATTTAGGAAAACTTACCGAAGTAGGCATGAAACCTATTGTTTTAATTGTTGCTGAAACACTTTGGATTGCATTATTAATACTTGGATTTGTAATTTGGAGCTAATGAATCAGATTATTTCAGATATATATTAAAATATTTAGTAGGTAATTAGGTTATGTTTTAACCAATTAAAACCTGTATTTCACCTACTCTAAAACCGTGTACAAAAACAAGCATAAAGCGTTGATTAAAATAGATTTACCTTTAATTAAGAAGTAAAAAAGATCATCTCAATCATAACTAATTAGTTAAAAAACAAACAAACAAATAAAGCACTTACTCTAAAATAAATTTACAATAGGGCTTGGTATATAACTTAATTTACTGTTATCCTGCTTGCCATCGGGTTGACAGAAAACCCTATTTATTTGTAAGTACCACGTTGTTTTAGTAATAATCCTTCGCGTTATCCTCAGTTAAATGTATGTTTTCTTCCTGTTAAATTGCCTAATTTAAGGCGCACTTTTATTAATCCTTAGGATACTATTATGTCTACAACTACAACTGGTACAGTTAAATTTTTCAACGAAGCAAAAGGTTTTGGTTTCATCGAGCAAGAATCTGGTCCTGATGTTTTCGCACATTTCAGCGCAATTTCTGGCGACGGTTTCAAAACTCTAGCTGAAGGCCAACGTGTACAGTTTACTGTTACACAAGGTCAAAAAGGTCCACAAGCTGAAAACATCGTTAGCATCTAATTGCTTTCGTTAAAATGGGTTAGCAATAACCCATTTTGAATACTAGTTTGAAAGAAGTTTTGTTTTATTTGTTAGTACCGAGTTGTTTTAGTAATAATCCCACGCGATATCCTCAAGTTAACTATTTTTTCCGGCTCAATCGCCTCTTTTCAGGCACACTTATATTAATTTTTTAGGATACATATTATGTCTAATACAACTACTGGTTCAGTAAAATGGTTTAACGAAGCAAAAGGTTTTGGTTTTATCGAGCAAGAATCTGGCGCAGACGTTTTTGCACATTTCAGCGCAATCTCTGGCGACGGTTTTAAAACTTTAGCTGAAGGCCAACGTGTACAGTTTACTGTTACTCAAGGTCAAAAAGGTCCACAAGCTGAAAACATCGTTAGCATCTAATTGCTTTCGTTAAAATGGGTTAGCAATAACCCATTTTGAATACTAGTTTGAAAGAAGTTCTGTTTTATTTGTTAGTACCGAGTTGTTTTAGTAATAATCCCACGCGATATCCTCAAGTTAACTATTTTTTCCGGCTCAACCGCCTCTTTTCAGGCACACTTATATTAATTTTTTAGGATACATATTATGTCTAATACAACTACTGGTTCAGTTAAATGGTTTAACGAAGCAAAAGGTTTTGGTTTTATCGAGCAAGAATCTGGCGCAGACGTTTTTGCACATTTTAGCGCAATCTCTGGCGACGGTTTCAAAACTTTAGCTGAAGGCCAACGTGTACAGTTTACTGTTACTCAAGGTCAAAAAGGCCCACAAGCCGAGAACATTGTTAGCATCTAATTGCTAAACAATTTAGTGGGTTAGAGATAACCCGCTAATATATTTACTTTTATAATTATTTAGTCGAATATCTTCAAAACCTCCTCTGTAAATATTTTCCAAGCGCAATCTCATTTGTATACACAACTCATTAATTAGTACATTTTTAAACACATTTACTACTATCTCTCTTGAGCGAAAGCGTTGTATTGCCTACAATAGCGCATACTTCATTCAATATAGAATATGACCATGAACGACACTACCGCAAAACCTGCTTTACCAGATCGCCTTTCTATCAACCCACGTAGCCCACATCATGTGGAAGAAGTTTTTGAACACGATATTGGTATCACGTTCAACGGCAAAGAGCGTTTTGATGTTGAAGAATACTGCATCAGTGAAGGTTGGATAAAGTTTGCATCTCCAAAAGGGCTTGATCGTCGCGGACAGCCTCTTTTACTTACAAGAAAAGGTACTGTTGAAGCCTTTTATAAATAAGCTAATCATACTTATTAAAAAGCGACACCTTATTAGGTAGTCGCTTTTTTTGTGCATTTTTATAACTCATTTAATAGGTTTAGCTTTATTCATGCTCAACCTGATGAAGTTTCATTATAATTATTTAAAAAGTATGTTTGAATAGCGCCATATAGTTTAGATATACAGAAACCCACAATGAATAAAGTAACTATTTTAGATGGCGGCATGGGACGTGAACTTAAGCGCATTGGCGCACCGTTCTCACAGCCACTTTGGAGCGCACAAGCACTAATAGAAGCCCCGCATTTTGTAACCCAAGCACACCAAGGTTTTATAGATGCCGGTGCTGAAATAATTACAGCTAACAGCTACGCCTGTGTGCCCTTTCATTTAGGTGAAGAGCTATATCAAGCTCAAGGCGCAGCCCTTGCACAGCAAGCTGCCGTTATTGCAAAAGAAGTAGCTCAAAATGCTAAACAAAATGTATTAGTAGCAGGTTCATTACCACCAGCATTTGGCTCTTACCGCCCTGAACTATTTGAAAGCGAACGCGCATTTACTATTTTAGAAACGCTATACAAGGCGCAAGACGAACACGTAGATTTATGGATTGGCGAAACTATATCGAGTATTGAAGAAGCGCACGTTATGGCAAGCGTCCTTAAAGGCTCAAACAAGCCATGTTATTACGCATTTACTTTAACTGATGTGATAAGCGAGCAAGCGACACTTCGCTCTGGTGAGCTGGTAAGTGACGCAGTAGCGGCTTTGCTTCAACAAAATGTTGCTGGTATTTTCTTTAATTGCTCAATTCCTGAGGTTATAGAGCAAGCCTTTAGCGATACCAACGCGGTATTAGCCAAGCAAAATAAAAGCGTTATTTTAGGCGCTTTTGCTAATGGCTTTACACCTATCGCGCGCGACTACAAAGCCAACGAAGGATCGCAAGCGTATCGCGATATTTCACCTTCAGAATATCTAGACTTTGCTAAAAAATGGCACAGCCAGGGCGCAAGCATTATCGGCGGCTGCTGTGGCATAGGCCCAGAGTTTATTGAAGTACTGGTAAGCTGGAAAAAGGAACTTGAAAGCGCCTAAGCTTTTAATGCCTTTAGGGCTAATTGGCTACACCAATCGTGTTAAGTTATTAGGCATTTATAGCGACAGATAAATAGCGTGATAATAAGGCATAAATATCGACATGTAGTTGTTCTACATGAGAAATTTATAACGCTGTTAGCGCTCTATTTAGCACGCTAGAATGATTAAATATTTAAGTCGATTGGTGTCATTCCCAACACCCAATCAAGCCCTTGTATAGCTGTAGTAGGAAATGCGGTTGCATGGCTCGCCCCTTCAATAACAACGCTTTTTAATTCAATATTGTCACTGCTAAGTGCATTAATTTTTTGCGTTAATAGCTTTGCCCCTGCCACCATATTTTGCCCTTCACCAAAGCTTGGCGTTTCCTTTGCCCCTACCGATATATAAACCTTTGTAGGCACTTTAGGCTTATGTGCTTGTAGCGCTAATACTGCATTGCTGTTAAACCAAACCGATGGGCTGCCAATAATATAATTGTTAAATAAATCGGGCATCGTAAATAAAATAGTGGCACCAAATAACCCGCCTAAAGAATTACCTATATAGGTTTTTTGTGTGCTACTTGCTCGGTAGTTACTTTGTATAAATGGCAGCACAGTATTTTTTAAAAACAGCGCATGATTTTGAGCGTTACCGGTTTGCTTTTTCCAGCTTTGAGCCTTATTTGGGGTGTAGTCTCTAATTCGACTATTAGACCCTCTAGATCCTTTTTCGTAGCTAATGGCCACAATAATAGCCTCCTGCATATTGCCGCTATTCATAGGAAACCGTGTAGCACCCGCCACAATAGGAAACGTATACGGTGCATCGGTTAAATAAATAACCGGATATATTTTTTCAGGCTGCTTTTTATATGACTTAGGGAGCTGAATAAAAACAGGGTATACCCGTTTAGTAGCAGGCTCAGTTAACTCAATAACACTACTTCTAGGGATTTGGTACGGGGTATTTGCGCTTAATTTAAAACACATTAAAGCGCAGAGTAACAGCAAGTATTTTAAAGCAGTATTCATTTATATTAATTAACCTAAGCCAAGCGTAATAATCGATATTGAATGACTACTTTAACTCACTTTTAGCTTTAGGCTATTAAAAAACAAAGTTAAATATTGAAAGGCAGTGCTACATTTTAGCTGTTTGTAGCACTGATAACGCTAAGCTGCCTGATCAGTTTCAGCGCTTGAACACGAGCAGTTATCGTCATTTTGTTTAAGGCATTGTTGGTAATTAAACCAATGAGCTACAGCAATAAACGCCGACCCAATTAAAGTAAACGCTTTTTCGGCAACCTCATGCACTAGCAATACCGCACATATCATAAAGGCTAACCCAATAACGCCGCAGGCCATATAACGTAAACGCTTATGCTTTTTACAGCCTAAGCTTAATGCCAATAAACTTGTTGGCAGTACCGCCGCAAGAATCCATAAATGAAATTGTTCACTATCTATTTGCAGTACAGCAAAGCTTGGCAATAGCGCTAAAATAACCGGGGTTGCAAAACAATGTACTGTACACATTAACGATAACCCAATCGCCATACGATCCATAACACTTTGACTCGACTTCATTACTTCCTCTACTTATCAATTTTTTAAACAACGGCTTTACGTTTTAAAAGGCATTTAAGTAACAATAGTTAATTACTATTGATACATTATAACATTTCCCACATAATTGATATAATATAACATCCACCAAGGTAGTCAAATGAAACGTAGATCACAATTAGCTGTTCTCATAGCAGCTTTATTACCTGCAAGTGTGCTTGCATCCACAATAGAGGGCGTTGTTTTAAACAACAAAGGTAAAGTAGTTACCAATGCAACAGTAGAAGTTGAAGGCTCAGACCTTAAAGTAACCACCGATGAAAACGGTAAATTTGTAATAGCAGAGCTAAACAATGGCTTAAAAGAGCTACATGTTGTAGCCCCTGGTTATGCTCACCTTCATCGCGATATAACAATAACGAATGATGATAACCAATCGGTTACTTTTAATTTAAAGCGCTCGCCTATTGAAGTTATTGATATTGAAGCAACCCCTATTCATATGTCGGCAATGGAATCTGCGTCGCCTGTTAGTGTTTTATCTGGCGAACAACTAAGACGACAACAAGCTGCAACCCTTGGCGACAGCCTTGAAAAACTGCCAGGCGTTAATACTAACTTTCACGGGAAGGTAGCCAGCACACCTATTATTCGTGGTTTAAGCGGCCCTCGTGTACTTATTACTCAAAATGGCCTTGATGTCAGTGATGTGTCGCGCGTTGGCCCTGATCACTCTGTTGCATCAGAGGCGTCTACCGCACAACAAATTGAAGTATTACGCGGCCCTGCAACACTATTTTATGGCAGTGGCGCCATTGGTGGCGTAGTAAATGTAGTAGATAACCGCGTACCAACCGACAGCACAACACGCGGCGAGTGGAACGTAGAACATAACTCGGTTGATAACCAAAAAGTTGCCTCGTTTAATGCCACCACTGGTACAGACTCGTTAGCTTTTTACGCCGATGCATTTTGGCGTGAGGCCGACGACTACGAGGTGCCTGTAGCCGCAGATATAGATAGCGACGGTGAAGGCAATAGTGGCGATTACACTGTTGAAAACAGTAATGAAGAGTCTGACGGTTTTACTGTTGGCGCTAGCTACTTAATGGATAACGGCTTTATTGGCTTAGCAGTAGAGCAATTTAATCGTCAATACGGTATTCCGGGCCATACGCACGGCGATGAAGAAGAGGAAGAACACAGCGACGAAGAAGAAAGCGTATTTGCTGATTTAGAGCAAACAAAAGTGCAATTATTAGGTGAGTACAACCTAGATAATAAATGGCTAAACAAAGTAAACCTACGCGTTGGCCACACCGACTACGAACACGCTGAAATTGAAGGTGGCGCTGTAGGCACCACATTTAAAAACGAAACAAACGAATTACGCATAGACCTACTGCATAACCAATTTAACGAGTGGAATGGCGGCATTAGCTTTCATTACAAACAAAGTGATGTAGAAGCACAAGGTGAAGAGGCCTTTACTCCTCCATCAGAAACCGAAAGCTTTGCTGTAGCGCTAATGGAAGAAAGACACTTTGGTGATTTTTTAGTGCAAGTAGGTGGGCGCATAGAGCGTGTAACAATTGAAGCAGGTGACGTATTACTGCCAAATATTGACGCTCACGCACATGATGAAGCGCAAGAAGCCGACGAGCATGACCACGAAGAAAGTGCAGAAATCACTCGCGTATTTGATGTAGAGCATGAGTTTACACCAATCAGTTTATCGGCAGGCGTAGTGTGGGATTTTACACCTAACTATAATTTAGGGCTGTCGGTATCGCGATCTGAACGTGCGCCTTCTGCTTCTGAGTTGTTATCGTTTGGGCCGCACATTGGCACTGGCACTTACGAAGTAGGCGCACTATTTAATTTAGGTGAAGACGGTCATTTAGGTTTGTCTGATCAAGCAATTGACCTAGAAACAGCCAATAATATCGATTTAACTTTTCGTAAAACCCAAGGTGATATTGGCTTTATTTTAAATGCCTTCTACAACCAAGTAGATAACTACTATTACCAAATAGACACTGGTTTATTCGCTGAAAGTGGCCACGACCATAGCGATGAAGAAGAAGACGCTGACGAACACGATCATTCATCAGAGCTACCTGTTTATTTATTTAAAACAGACGATGTAATTTTACATGGTTTTGAAGCGCAAATTGCGTGGCAGTTAACAGATGAATTTAAAGTAGATTTATTCTCAGATTACGTTCGTACACGCCTAAAAGACGGCGGCGATTTACCCCGTACTCCACCGCTTCGTTTTGGCAGCGAACTAAGCTACCAAACAGATAAACTAAGTGCGCATATTCACGTTACTCGCTATCAAAAGCAAGACCGCACAGCCCCACAAGAAACAGCAACAGACGGTTACACATTGGTTGATGCAAGCATCTCTTACGACCTTTCAGTATTAAACCAAGATATGTCTGTGTACCTACGAGGCACCAACTTAACAGATACAGAAGCACGCGTGCACAGCTCGTTTGTAAAAGATATAGCACCACGTCCAGGGCGTAGCTTTGCGCTCGGCATTCGCGGTTATTTTTAAGCATTAAAAAATTATAATTAAAGGAAATAAACATGAAAAAACTATACAAATTAAAGCTTATTGCACTGGCTATTAGCACTACATTTATTACAGCCTGTGGCGATGCCCAAACCAATATTGTAGAAAAAGATCCCATTGTTGTAGAGGACGAGCACGATCATGACGATGATGATCACGACCATGATGATGGCTACACAATTGATTCATTAGGCAGATTAGCTGTGCTTGCAGGCGATAGCAACGAAGCCAGCTTTTATGACCTAGATGACAACGCTTTACTTGAAACATTTACCCTGACGAATGATTCAAACACGCTATCGTCATCACCTGATTTTCGTTATGCCGTTATTGCAAGCCGCGCACAAGATTACTTAGGCTTTATTGATGGTGGTTTATGGCGTGAAGACCATGGCGAGCATTTACACGACTATGAGCAAAGCCCAGCAGCTAGCAGTTATGAGCTAACAAGTGGCAGCCGCCCTACTCACCTTGTAAAACATGACGGCCAATTAGCTGTTTTTTATGATGGTGATACAGACTCAGGCACGGTTGCCTCTGTTGAAGTATTAACAGATAACGACATAACAAGCGCAACAGCAACGCTACCGAGTATTAGCTACGATATTAATATGCACGGTGTAGCAGAGCCACGAGGAGAGCATTTATTATCAACACTTCGCCGTGATGACAGCGAAAGCACATCGGTTGCTAAAGTACTGCCAGACCAAGTAGGTGTTTATCATTTTCATGATGGTGAATACGAGCTTGAACAAACCTTAGAAGTTACGTGCCCTGATTTACACGGTGCAGCACAAAACCACGATTATGTAGTATTTGGCTGTAGCGATGGTGTGTTATTAGCCCACCAGCAAGATGATGAATATGAAGCTGAAAAAATAGCGAATATTGCAGCGGTTGGCGATTTACGTATTGGTAGTATTTATGGCCACGAAGATAGCGAGACCTTTATTGGCGTAGCGTCTGGCC
>NZ_AUTN01000160.1:0-13830 GCF_000497955.1 Pseudoalteromonas sp. TAE56 | reverse complement strand
GTTGCCATACCATTAGCAAGAGGAGGTACGCCGCCGCCTGCTACATAAAACTCTTTAGTTGAACCCGCTCGGGCCCAAATTGCTATGCCGATATAAAGCGCAAAGCTTAAACCAACAATTAAAAACGTGAGTGTTTGAACATCCATTGCTTAGCTCCTATTCGTCTACGCCATATTTTTTATCTAACGTATTCATTTTGAAAACGTACACAAAAATCAAAGCAACAAAGGTATAAATCGCGCCTTGCTGGGCGAACCAGAAGCCAAGTTTAAACCCAAAAAAACGTACTTCATTAAGTACATCAACCAGTAATATGCCAAAGCCGAAAGACACGATAAACCACACTGCTAATAGTTTAAATAACAGTGAAATGTTTTCTGCCCAATAAGCTTTTGCTTGTTCTTCATCTTTAAAAGCCATTTTTGTTTTCCCCTTTAAGCACCGCAATATCGCGATGAGTGGTTTTTTATCTTCGCTTACCAATTTAGCAACGCTGGTTAAATATTGAATTGAGACCATAGTCGTAACAGCTTGTTAACGTTTACGTAAACTGCAGATTGAATTTTATTTAAAAAACCAAAAACCTTTTAATTACATAAAGTTAATCATTTATGGATATTTAAAATACAGGAGATGTTACAAATTAGTTAATACTGCGACATTAGTCTAATACAATTACAAATTTAAATTTAACCAATTAAATTCAACAACTTAAAAAATAAATACCATTTAGAAATAAAAATCTGCACGCACACTCGCTAGGAGTTCTGGTATTGTGTTAATTCCTCATAGGGTTGAGGAACTATTTAAAATAATAAGGTTTAATAACAACATGACTGCCGTACTAATTATTGTTGCTTTAAGTTATATAGGTGTGCTGTTTTGGCTTGCCAACTGGGGCGATAAAACAACACCTTTGGCAAAGCGTATTAGCCACCATCCTTTTGTATATTCACTGTCATTAGGCATTTATTGTACGTCGTGGACTTATTACGGCTCGGTAGGTACAGCGGCCACCAGCAGTTGGAGTTATTTACCCATTTTACTTGGCCCTGCCTTGTTGTTTTTTTTCGGCCAAGGGTTTTTACGTAAACTGGTATTAGTAAGCAAAAAGCAAAATATAACCACTATTGCCGATTTTATTTCAGCTCGTTACGGCAAACGCCAAACTACGGCGATTATGGTTACTGTAATCGCGTTACTAGCGACTATTCCCTACATTGCACTGCAATTAAAAGCGCTCAGTACCAGCTTTTTACTGCTGCAAAGTAGTACTAAAATATCCGGTGATATGCTCGCGCTTTCTGCCACATTAATTATGGCTTTGTTTGCCATATTTTTTGGTACACGCAAGGTTGATGTAACTGAATATCGTTCTGGGTTAATGCTTGCTGTTGCATTTGAATCAATGATTAAACTGATTGCCCTTATTGCTGTTGCTGGACTTGCAGTATTTACACTATTTAACTTGCCCGAAACCGCTGCAAATAAGGTAACCGAATCGATTTGGGATCACTGGACTAACTTTAACTTTTTTAGTTTTAACTTTATTGGTCAGTCTTTAATGGCTGCGGCGGCTATTATATGTTTACCACGTCAGTTTCATGTAACCGTGGTCGACAATCAAAATAAACGTCACTTACTTACCGCTCGCTGGGCTTTTCCGCTGTATTTACTATTAACCGCCGCAATGATTTTACCTATTGCCACAGCGGCTATTCATCCTGAAATTGGCAGTGGCTATTCACCCGACAGCTTTGTACTTGCCCTACCTTTAATTAACGACAATGCCTTTTTAACCACCTTTGTATTTATAGGCGGTTTATCTGCCGCTACTGCAATGATAGTGGTAGCCACGCTAACGTTGAGCACGATGATTTCAAACGATGTGGTATTACCGTTAATGCTACGTCGTAAATTTAAACGCAACTTAATTACCACCAGTTATAAGTCTCGTATTTTACTAGTAAGGCGCTTTGCTATTGCAGGCATATTAATTTTGGCTTATTTCTATCAACAATGGTTTGGCCACAGCAGTGCACTGGCAAGTATGGGCTTGGTGGCTTTTTCACTTGTTACACAATTACTGCCCTCTATTGTGGGTGGTTTATATTGGCGAAAAGGTCATGCTTATGGGGTTTATGCAGGTTTAGTGGCTGGNAATGCTGCCAATACTCGATGCCGGCACAACCCTTGATAGCGAGCTACAACAAACACTTATCACGCGTGGAACCTTAATAGCTTTGTTTGCAAATATTGGTTGTTATATTAGTTTTTCACTAGGGGCTGAGGAGCGCTTAATTGATAAAATTCAGGCAGCTGCTTTTGTTAATCCTAAAGATCAGGCTATTTTATCAAGGCGCTTAAATAAAGACGTAAAAGCCACTGTTTACGACTTTAAAATACTCCTACAAACCTTTTTAGGTATTCAGCGCAGCCAACAAGTATTGGCCCATTACGCACTCGCCCATCACTTAAGCGATAATAACGCACACCCAGAGCCTGAATTTATAGCCTACTGCGAACGCGCTTTAACAGGCGTGCTGGGCGCATCGTCGGCTCAAGCATTAATACACACGGTATCGTCGGGTAAGCGCATGGCGTTTGAAGAAGTTGTAAACTTTTTTGACGAAACCACACAAGCGCTGCAATTTAATCAAAATCTGTTATTTACCTCACTCGAAAATTTAAGCCACGGTATTTCGGTTGTCGATAAAGATTTAAAGCTAGTAGCTTGGAATAAGCGCTACAGCGAAATGTTCGGCTACCCTGAAGGGTTTTTAGAAGTAGGCCAACCCATAGAAGATATTATTAGATACAACGCTAACCGTGGTGAATGTGGCCCTGGCGAAATAGAGCGCCAAGTAGAAAAACGTGTGCAGCATTTAAAATACGGCAGCTCGCATCACTTTATTCGCCACCGTCGTAATGGCCAAGTATACGAAATGATTGGTAATCCGCTGCCCGATGGCGGATTTGTTACCAGCTTTTCGGATATTACCAATCACATAAGTACGCAAAATGCGCTTGAAGAAGTAAACATGGATCTTGAAAACCGCATAGAAGCGCGAACTCAAGAAGTGCAAACCATTAATAGAGACTTACAAGCTCAAATAGATAGCCGTGTACAAACCGAGCAAGCACTTACTTTAGCCAAACGAGAAGCAGAGCAAGCCAACGACAGTAAAACGCGCTTTTTAGCACTGGCGAGCCACGATATTTTACAGCCGTTAAACGCAGCACGTTTATACCTTGCTGCCATTGACGAAAAGCAACTCGACAGCACTAACCAAAACAGCTTTGAAAAATTAGGCGACAGTCTCGATTCAACCGTGCATCTAATGTCGGCACTACTTGAAATAGCCAAGCTAGAACAAGGCGCTATGACCCCAACCCCTCGCCACTTTTATATCGAAGATATTTTAGCGCCACTGCAAAGTGAATACGCTATTTTATCAAGTGATAAAGGGCTTAAACTTAGTGTGCGTTCACACCAACAAATTGTGCACAGCGATATAACCTATTTGCGCCGAATTATTCAAAACTTGGTCTCTAATGCAGTTAAATACACCGATAACGGCCGTGTATTAATTGCCTGTAGAAACCGTAAACACAATTTACGAATAGAAGTATGGGATACAGGCCCAGGTATTAGCGAAGTTGAGCAAGCTAAAATATTTAATGACTTTTACCGTGTTGAGTCGGGCGATAACAAAGGCGTAGGCTTAGGCTTAGGTGTTGTAAAACGTATGGCTGACTTATTAAGTTTGCCGCTTGATGTGCATTCTGAGCCTAATAAAGGTAGCCGTTTTAGCATTGAAGTACCTTATGGCGATGAGCAGTTTGTGCAACAAAAAAGTACGACAAACAGCCTAATAGAAAACCGTGCAGCCATTAATATTGTTGCCGTGGATGACGACCCTGAAAACCTAGCAGCAATGGCAAGCTTACTTAAAAAGTGGCAAGCTAATTACACCTTGTTTGATAACGTAGATAATGTACTGGCGCATGCTAAGCAAAACCGCGCACCCGATGTTATTTTAATGGACTATCAATTAGGTAGTGATTGCGATGGCATAACGCTAATTAAAACCCTGCGCGAAATTTGGCAAAGCCAGGTACCCGCTATTTTAATTACCGCAGTGCGCGACACCGAGCTTAAGCAAGAAACTAAAGCTGCTAATATTCATTATTTAAGTAAGCCAATTAAACCGGGCAAACTAAAAGCATTGCTTAATCACAGTACATAATAAGCTAGTAAAAAGTGATCTAGTTAAAAGTATTCTAGTTAAAAGCTATCAAGTAATAGCGTAAAACAAAAAGCCCAGTATCTTCACTGGGCTTTGCTTTATAAAGTGCTCATAAAGTTAAACTGGATTTACTCGGCTTCTAAGCTTTTGGAACAACCAACTTAGCCCCACCAACGAAAGCCCTAAACCAATAAACGAAAGCGCTTTAAGCAACCCCTCCAAATTAGCCATATCAATTAAAAACACTTTAACAATAACTGCAGCTAGTAAGCCTAAGCCTACTTTTTGTATTAATAACTGGTTTTTTAAATGACCAAAAATAACAGTACTCGCACCCATTACTAACCAAATGACAGAGTAGCTATAAAGTTCGGCGTTACTTGCGCCTTTTGATAAGTAAATGTAAGGACCTTGCCAGTATTGGCGAATAAAGCTGTTTATTGCCAATAATATAAAGCCACCCGCAACGGCCAATATAAATGGCGTAGCTTTAGCATTTATTNTAGCCACAATAGTAATAACCAGTTAAATATTGGCAGCTCACCTATGTAAAGTGATTCAAATAATGGGTTGTCGTCAAGCAGTATTTTAATAGCAAAAAGCCCTGCTAACCCCGCAAGTGTAAAGCCCGCCACTTGGTATAACTTAGCTAAAGTACCGGCAAGTTTTGCTCTGTGTAAGTACACACACCCTAATGCCAGCCAGTTACAGGTAAGGAGTATTTGTTCGTAAAAGTTAAGTGAATCAAATTGCGGATAATGCCCTACTAGCTGATAACTTGTTTCGGTGGTAATAAAAAGCGCTAAACAATGAAGCGCCGCACCTTCCAGCCATATTTTAAGTTTTGATGAGTCAAAGCACTTAGCTGCGGCAAAAAATAACACGATACATAACGGATAAACCACAATACTCCAATGCAAACCAAATACTGTTAGCGCATCGTAGCTTGGCGTCCAAGGTGAAAGCGTAAGGCGCAGTAATAACGCAGCAACCAAGGCTTTTATAGGCCAATGCGGCATAGGCACGCTATAGCGTTTAATAAGTACGCTTATAAGTAATACTTGTACAGCAAGTGCAATAGTTAAACCGCTGTCACTTAGTAGCATGGTAATTGCTAACGTAATATTGGCATTAGCGCCTACCCAATAAGTAAAACGCTGAAATAGCGTTGTATTATGCTGCGCGAGCTTTATTAAAATAGCCGCCACTACAAACAATACAACGGCCCAGAGTGGATATGCAGTACTTAACGCAGAATTAGGAATAAGTGCATATAAGGTCCCTATCATTACAAATACGCTAAATGCTCCCGTAACATGAAATGCTAAACGCTTAATCTGTTGTTTACCGTAATAAAGTCCAAAAGCGGTAAGTAACAATCCGAGTAATAAGCCCAAACCATACTCATTTTTGAATATAAAGAGTGCGTCATCAAATAGGTTTGGCGAAAGATGCGTGCGTTCAGCGCCTATCACTAATAGCGTTGAAATAACTAACGCTACGCCCTGCCAAATATCCCAGCGGCTATTTTTAAGTACTAAAAATAGCATCAGTACAATACATAACACGCCGATTGTTTGCCACGGCATATCAAAGTGACTTATTAGCATGGTAAATATTAAGGGCGCTATAAAGGCAAGTAATAATGCATGATCAGGAAGCACTTTAATTAAGCGTTTTAAACTGTGCGGGCGGTGCTCAATAACACTCAATTTTAAGCCCAATCGCGGTATAGCAATTAACCCTACAATGCTAAGTAAAGCAAACGTCCCCATCAACCAAACGGTATTAATTTTAAGTAGCGTAAAACCAACTAAATACCAGCCAATGTGCCCTGCCCATAATAAATACCACAACCAAGCTCGCTGTACTTTATGTGCAACTAACGCAGCCGACAAACTTACAAAGCCAACATACATAAATAATGTAAACAAGTTACCACTGCCAGTGCTAACCCATATTGGTACACTATAAGCACCAATAATACCTAATACAGCCAATAATGGGCCTAACCTAAGCGCCATTGCACTTGCACTAATCGCAATAACTGCCAGTGCAAAAAATGCCACGGTAGGGCTAAGCATATAGTAGCTACTGTAAGCTAAAAGCGTTAAAGCAAAGCAGGTAATAAACCCGCCGCTTGCAAGCGCTGCGGGTATGTAATTATTAAAGCCTTCAAATACAATGCGTTTATGATGTAAATAAGCCGCGGCTGCAATTAAGCTAAGCCCAAATAAGCCGCCTAAACTCAACCTCATTACAGGCGATAGTAATCCAGCTTCTAGGCTGTATTTAGCTAAAAATATGCCCCCAAAAGCAAGCGCTATTGCGCCTATCCAGGTCATCCAGTTCTCTTCAAACCCTGCGCGTAGTTTATTAAAGAGTAATTCTATGGCTGATGCTTTAGCTGGTTTGGCTTTTTTAGGAGGTGCTGATGGCTGATTTATTACAGGTGGTGACACGCTTTGGGGCGTTAAGTTTGACCGTGCTTTATAAGCGATTGGCTCAGACCTTGAAAGCGCTGCCTGAGCAGTAGATGCTTCGCTTTGAGGTTCACTTTGCGATATCGGTTTATGTGTTTGTAAGTGTGTTACTTTGGCCCTCAAAACAGCAACTTCTTGTTTTAATCCATTTAACTGCACTAGCGCTATTAAGCCGCAAATAGCACCGGCAACTACAACCAGTATTACTATAACGGCTAACCCAACTAAATCATCCATGGCACACTCTTATTAATTATTATGCCCTGAGTGTACCTAATTATTAATAAGTAGGTAAATTTTGTTCGATAAAAAAACCTAAGCACTTAAAGTACTTAGGCTTTACGCTACTTAATATATTTAGGGTTATTCAACACTATCGGTGATAGTGCGCTCTAGGGTCATTTTATAACCTGAGCTTGTTGTTTCATCATGCTCTAAAATCAATATGTAATTACCCTCTTGTGTAAAGTCCATATCGCTTTGTTGAATAAGCACAATTTGCTGACCGTTGTCTTCATATACAGCATAAACAGTGTAAATTTCGTTATCTACAACTTGCTCTTCTTGATCGTATCTATCTAAACCATCAACTACGTTACTGGTATCGTCTACCGTTTCGCCGTTAAGTGTAAAGTACACATCAACATCTGAAACCGATTGTCCTGCGTAGCTTTCAATTAGGTTTACAACCGATACCGTATGGCTGTAACTACTTGGCGTTAGGTTTTCTTCAACGCTCATCATACGTAGACCGTTATCAACGTCGTTATAAAAAATACCCACCGCACTTTGCTCACGCTCTAGCGTCATTAAAAAGTTATCGGCAAGCTTTGTGCCTTCTTCGTCGTACATCGCTACGCTGTAACTATTAGGCGAAAGTTCAACATAGTCTGTATACGAATCACTAGCGACTGTATTTGTTGTATTTACAGTTGTGCCACGTGTAGCCGAAAAGCTAACTGGCGAGTAGTCATCAATCGTATTTATAAAACGTAATTGCCCCAACGCAGATTGGTGCTTAAGCTCAGTAACGTAATTATTATCGGTTACTACATCAAGCGTAATACCGCCTTCTTCTGTTGCATAACTTGGGCGGATCATTGCTACATAGCTTGCTTCGTCGTATAAATAAACAGATGACGACTCGTACACAACATCACTGCTGCCCGCTTGAGTTATATAAATAGTGTAATAACCTTCATCAATGCTTTGCAGGTCTAACTCACTTAAATATTGAGCCGATGAAAAAAGTGTCGCGCTTTCAAATACGCCATCATCAGTTGCTAAGTAAATATCGTAGTTAGTGTCTTCCCCTGCAATATTATAAAACCCTAAGTTAAACTCACCCGTATCGCTTGTGATAGGTACGCTAAGCTCTGTAAATGTAGGTTCATCGAAGTTGCCGCTCATTACTACTAACTGTGTTTTGTCACCTTTAATAGAAATTTCTTGGTCGCTAATTGTTATATAGCTGTCGTTAGCATCTAGGTATTCAAAACTTACATCATAAGTACCTGTGCTGTAGTTATGGCGAGTAGTTACATCGGCAAAATCAGCGCCTGAACGCTCTGTTTCTTCAACAAACAAACGCGTGTATGGGCTATTGTAAGAGCCGTTATACAATTGGATGTAACCTGTAGAGCTTGAGCTATCATCAGAGCCGCAGCCCGACAAAATAGTAATTAGACTTAAGGGTAATGCAGCTTTTAAAAGGGAGTTGGTCATTAAGGTTATTCCTTATTATTAATATCCCCATTATGACCCAAACATTCTATTTTAATTTCATGATTTACAAAGCATTACCCTCACTGACATTTCCTTACGAAAACGTTAAAAAGTGTAGTAAATGTGCAAACAATAAGGACGTGTTTTTATATAATTAAAAACGCTTACGGGGCAACTTCAAAACGATCTCGACCATTCTTTTTAGCTAAATATAAAGCTTGGTCAGCGCGTTTCATTACTTTATCTAAAGGCTCATTAGGCGTTTGCATTGCAACACCTATGCTTACTGTTAAGTGGCGAGAATTTTGAACACTTATGGTGTGCGCAATGGTAATTAATTGTTTTGAAAAATCACACGCTTGCATCATATTATTTGTAGGCAAGTAGCCGCCAAACTCTTCACCGCCGAGGCGAGCAAATTTGTTTTTATACGTAAAAGCATTGTCGTATTTAGTTGCTAGTTTTTTAAGCACTACATCACCTACATCATGACCAAATTCATCATTAATTGCTTTAAAGTGGTCTATATCGATAATTAAAATAACGAAAGGTGAGAGCTGAGCATCTTTAGCGTGCTGATAAAAATAACGTCTGTTATGCACCTTAGTTAAATCGTCAATGATTAGCTCACGCGCTAATCGGTTATTGATACTTTGTACAAAGCGCATCGTTTTAAATAAACCATAGGAAGTTAAAAGCATGCCGCTGGTCCTGCATAAGTCTTCAAAATAAATACTTACCCAGTAAGGCTGCACAACTAACTCATCTAGTACATCAGCAGTAGCTCCAATACTCCAAAGTAATAAACCTAAACTAGAAAAAATATATGCCTGCTTAGATAGTTCAGAGCATTGGACCATCCAAAATAAAAATACAAGTACAATTAAATTAATAAAATCGGTGGTAAAACCGTAAACATTATTTTGAACTTGCAAGGGAGGGAAGTTAGTTAGGGAGTAGGCTGAAAAAATAGCAATATAGATCAATAAAGCTAAACTTAAAACTTTATTGATCAAAGGCATTTTATAAAAATTAGAAAGTTTAACGGTAAGTTTTACAGTTTCAATCATATTAATTGCTAGGTTTTTCAGTACTTCATTTAAAAACTATAGCACAATAATAAAAACCCTCGCGAAGATAAAACCCACAATAACCCCCAAATTTATACTTAAACTACGGTACTAAGTCCCCACAATCCCAACACTAAAATAGTAATGCCAATCATAGCCTTAGTTTTATGTTTGCTAATGATTCGCTCTGCTTCATTACCTGCATAATAAACAATAATGGCCAAGCCAAAGTAACGAATAGAACGCGCGATACCCGAAGCCAATAAAAATAGCCAAATAGAGTACTTAGTCGCGCCTGCTGCAAGCATCGCTATTTGAAACGGAATTGGCACAATGCCAAGCGTTATAACAAACCAAAAACCTTGGTCTTGCATTTGCTGCTTAACGTTTTCAAATTGCTCAGGGCTCGAAAACGTATTAATAATCCAATCACCAACCGCATCAAATAAATAATAACCCAACGCATAACCAAACAATGCACCCACTATGCAACCTAAAGTCGCCATTAACGCGATAAGCCATAGCTTCTCTCTACGAGCTTGCATTAGCGGTACTAATACAGCCTCAAGTGGAATAGGAACTATGGTTGACTCTAAAAACGACGCCACTGTAATACCGCTAAGCATATGCTTAGAATCAATAAAATTACGTGTTTTTTCTTTTAGCTTTTTTTGAATGGCCATAGTAAATCCTTTTCACTTATAAATAAGAACAAGAGTATTCAATGAGCTAATAATTACATATTTAGGTTAATACACGCTGAAAACAGTGTACTAAATTTATCAGGTCCTAGGGCGTATTGATCTTTGTGGATTGAAATTTGTTCAATCTAGGGGCGATTTAATCGCGGCGCGAGGTTTGTAACCTAGTGGGCTAAGTAAAAATCGAGCAACAAAGAGTCAATCGTCCCTAGAAAGAACCCATAGGGCAGCGCATGTTTGGCCTTTATGCTGCGTTATCGCCTATTTATGGGGAATAACCACACTACATAGGCTCTGCCTTGCCTAAAAACCAAACACACTGCTGCAAATTCAATCACCAAAGGTCAACACGCCCTATTGCATTAACAAATTAGTAATATCTATAATAATATTTTATTATGTGCCCATGTAGTTAGATTCCCTATCACAGTAGTTATTAATTTATGCAAAGTGCGCGTTTTATTCCCTTTAGAAAGCAAGATATTGTTGATATGTGTAGCCAAGAGCTCAATAACAACACACAACAAACATCGTTTAAACAATTTTGCGATTTACTAGCAAGCCTTATTCATTACGATTACCACGCAACACTTGAATCACTTAAAAACAACTTCGCCCCTTTTGATCCCAACAGTGACACGCGATCGTTAGCGCCAGTATCGGCTGATCAAAAAGCGCAGTGCCAACGTGAGTTTGCTAAAGATTTTGCCAAGGTGCTTAATGCCGCTAATTTTGAAGTGATCACCAATGAAGACTTACAAGATGCATTAAATGAAGAGTCGCTATTTAAGGTGCGCCTTGAAGTTGAATTTGACGACTTTGAAGAAGTCGTATTTTATCGCCGTGGCGAGTCGCAACTCACTGAAACGATTACCAGCTTTTGGGGCCTTCGTAAAAAGCCGCTGCACTTTACTAATTACGACCGTGTTGCTGTGTTTATTCGCTTTAAAGATAGCGCTTATTTTAAAGCTAAAAATAAAACGCCAATGGGATTTGAGCCAAGTTCAACCATAGTAAAGCTGTTTCAAAATGTACCAAAGGCCGATCTCGAAATGCTATTTCCTAATAGTGAAGTACGCATGCGCCCTATCGATAAAGCAATTATTGGCTCATCGGCTTTAGTTGGCGGTGCAGTGGTACTTATTACCAAACTTGGTGCATCAATTGTATTATTGCTTGCTCTGTTTGCTTTTTGGGGTGGCTTTAGAAGTGAAGCTGTAGAAATGACCCAACAACATTTTATTACCTTTGCTATTGGCATGGGAGTATTTGGCAGCTTTATTTTTAAAGAATGGAGTAAGTTTAAAAACCGTAAAATTAAATTTATGAAAGCGCTTAGCGATAATCTCTACTTTAAAAACCTCGATAACAACGCGGGTGTTTTTCACACGCTTATTGATGCTGCCGAAGAAGAAGACATAAAGGAAGCCCTGCTTGCTTATACTTTTTTATTAAAATCAGAAAGTGGCTTAACCGCACAAACGCTTGATGAACAAATAGAGCATTGGTTTAAAAGCAAATATCAGTGCGATCTTGATTTTGAAATTAGCGATGCACTTGAAAAGCTCGTTCGCATGCGTTTAGTAACGTGTAGTAACGAAATAGAAGGTAATGAAGTGTATAGCGCGCTAAGTTTAGACCATGCAAAAGCTATTTTAGATGAACGTTGGGATAATCTGTTTCAATATAATTAATGTAGTATTTTTGCTAATTAATTACCCAAATAAAAAAGCAGCTGTAAGTACAGCTGCTTTTTTGATTACATTATTAATAGCTAATACTTAAGCTAATTCAGCTTCTGCTTTTTTAGTAAATTTAGAATGCACTAATTTATAAAGTGCAGGCAATATTAATAGCGTAAGTAGAGTTGATGAAATAATACCGCCAACTACAACCGTAGCCAGTGGTCTTTGTAGCTCAGCGCCTGTACCAGTATTTAGCGCCATAGGAATAAACCCTAAGCTTGCCACTAAAGCGGTCATTAATACTGGACGCAAGCGCGAAAGTGCACCGGTTTGTATCGCATCAATTAAACTAAGTCCATCGGCTCTTAATTGTTTAATAAACGACAGCATAACCACACCGTTTAATACGGCAACACCACTTAGCGCGATAAAGCCAACGCCTGCCGATATTGATAACGGCATATCGCGTAGCAATAACGCAAGCACACCACCGGTAAGTGCAAGTGGTACGCCGCTAAATATAATCAGTGAATCACGAAGCGAATTAAACGCACTATAAAGTAGCCCAAATATAAGCAGTAAAGTGACCGGCACCACCAACGACAACCGTTTACTTGCCGATTCTAATTGCTCAAACGTGCCGCCATATTCAATCCAATAACCACTTGGTAAATTAAGATCTGAATTTAAAGCCGCCTGCGCATCACTTACAAAGCTTGCTAAATCGCGCCCCTCTACATTTGCAGTTACCACTACGTTACGTTTGCCGCTTTCACGGTTTATTTGATTAGGCCCTTTTTCAATGCTGATTGTCGCCACTTCGCCAAGCGGTACAAATGCAAGGTCTGGGTTAGCACTTTTTGGCACTGCCACCGGCAAACGCGCAAGCTGTGTTATATCCCTAGACCAGCGTTCATCCAAACGCACTAATAACGAAAAGCGTTTATCGCCCTCAAAAATAAGCCCTGTTTGCACACCGCCTACCGCAGCGCTCACACTTTGCTGTATATCGGTTACGGTTAAACCTAGTAGCGCCATATGGTCGCGAAGCGGCGTTACAGAAAGCGTTGGCAAACCTTCCATTTGTTCAAGGCGTACATCGGTTGCACCGGTTATGTTTTGCACCAAGGCTGTGGCTTTTTCGCCGTACTGTTTTAATGTTGATAAGTCATCGCCATAAATACGCACTGCAACATCGGCGCGCACACCGGCTATTAACTCGTTAAAGCGCATTTCTATCGGCTGCGTAAATTCATAGTTATTACCTGGCACTTCATTTACTAAATGGCGAATTTGCTTAACGAGTTCTTCTTTAGATAAAGTAGGATTTGGCCATTGATCGCGCGGTTTTAACATTAAAAAAGTGTCGGCAACGTTAGGTGGCATCGGATCGTTTGCTACATCGGGCGTACCAATTTTTGAAAATACTTTTTCAACTTCAGGTATGGCTAAAATGGCTTGCTCTAGCTCTTTTTGCATTTTTACCGATTGCTCAATACCGGTACCGGTAATACGCAGTGCATGCATGGCTATATCGCCTTCATCTAGCTGCGGTAAAAACTCAGCGCCCATATTTTTAACTTTAAAGCCAAGTGCAATCACTAAAATACCCGCAATACATACCATCACCCACGGTAACTTAAGCGATAGACCAAGTAGCGGTTTATAGCCTTTTTTAATACCACGCATAACTGCATTTTCGCTTTCACTCACCTTGCCACGTACGAATACCGCAATAGCGGCAGGTACAAAGGTAACGGCAAAAATAAGTGCGCCAACTAGTGCGGCTACAACGGTAAATGCCATTGGCTGAAACATTTTGCCCTCAACCCCGCTCAGTGCAAATAACGGTAAATACACCAGCATAATAATTAAAATGCCAAATACTGCAGGGCTGAACACTTCTTTAGTGGCGG
>NZ_AUTN01000159.1:0-25524 GCF_000497955.1 Pseudoalteromonas sp. TAE56 | reverse complement strand
CCGAAAATGGCGCAGCCATGGCTGACGAATTTAAAGACGGTGAAGTGAACGATAACGACCGTATTGAATATTACCACGAGCATTTAAATGCCCTACATAATGCAGCTGAGCAAGGCGTAAAAGTAGATGGCTACTTTGCTTGGAGCCTAATGGATAACTTTGAATGGGCTGAAGGATATTTAAAACGTTTTGGTATAGTACACGTAGACTACAACACACAAAAACGAACTGTTAAAGCCAGCGGTAAAGCGTACACTAAACTCATAACAAGCCGATAAATTATCGGCTTATAACAATAAGAACACACACTGTGAACAAACTCCCTTTATACGAAAAAGTCGGTTACGCCATGGGCGATGCCGGCGCTAACTTAGTGTGGCGCGGCGCGCTTGCTTATTTAGCGGTGTTTTACACCGATACATTTGGCATATCGGNCTGCCATGTTGTTTTTAGTGGTAAGGCTATCTGATGGCGTAACCGATATTATTATGGGTATGATTGCCGATAGAACGCAGTCGCGCTTTGGTAAGTTTCGCCCGTGGATACTCTACTCGGCACCATTTTTGGGCTTGTTTATGGTGTTGTGTTTTACTACCCCCGACTTTAGCACTACCAACAAACTTATTTATGCCTACGTAACCTACATTGGTTTAACGCTTGCTTACACTGTAAGTAACGTACCCTACTCGGCACTTATGGGCGTTATGACACCAGACGATACAGAGCGCACAAAGCTCTCTGGTTTTAGGTTTGCAGGTGCGTTTACTGGTGGTTTATTGGTTATGGGTTTTTTACCTGAGCTAGTAGCTTTTTTTGGTGGCGGCGACAACGCTAAAGGCTATCAGCTTACTATGTACTTATTTGCCAGCTTACTTATTATTTTAATGATTATAACGTTTGCGACCACTAAAGAGCGTGTAACACCGCACGCCTCAAATGAAGGGAATTTAAAATCAGAGTTATTTGATTTGACCAAAAGCTTGCCATTTATAATCCTACCTTTGCTTGCTACTACCTTGTTTTTTTATTACCGCGATTTATACAGCGGCGTATTTTTTGCCCTTGTTATGGCAGCAATGACATTCGTTATTAAAAAATTACTCAATAAAGATAAGCAAAGCCTAACAGGTTCACAGCGCGACATGGTTGATCTTCTGACCAACAAACCTTGGTTGGTGTTACTCGGCATTGGTTTTTTAACCATGATGTTTAATGGCATAAAATACGGAGTAATTGCATATTACTTTAAATACCACGTAGCTAATGAACTCATGGCTGGGCAATACTTTATTGCCTTGTTGGTTGTATCTATATTAGGCGCACTTGCCACAGGTAAACTGGCCGAAATAATGGGTAAACGAAACCTCTTTATTGCATCATTAATGCTAAGCGGGTTACTCACTACTGCATTTTACTGGGTACCTAGCGATAACCTGGTTGCAGTATTTACCTTTGGTTGCGCTGCTGAATTTTTTGCCGCCATGATGCCAACATTGTTCTTTAGTATGCTTGGCGATTCAGCCGATTACTCAGAGTGGAAAAATAAACGCCGCGCAACAGGGCTTATTTATTCTGCGGGTACGTTTGTGCAAAAAACCGGTGGTGGTTTTGCAGGTGCATTAGTATTAGTGGTACTTGCAGGCTATGGCTATAACGGCATGGATGAGCTAACAATTACGCAAGCTCTACCTGGTATGCAGTTACTTATGAGTTGGATACCTGCCGCATTTGCTTTTTTAGGCGCCGCATTGATGCTTATTTATCCGCTTACCTCAGCAATGACGCAAAAAATAACAGAAGACTTAGCAATTAGACGCAGTAATGTGTAAATTAACTTTTAATGACCCTTCGCGCTTTATATTTTTATAAAGCGCGAGTAAAAATACATATAAGCTAGGACATCAATGGCGACAATTTATCAAGTATCAGAAATGGCAGGTGTGTCTTTATCAACTGTTTCAAGGGTACTTAACGACAACGACTACGTAAGCAAAAAAACTAAAAAAAAGGTATTAGAAGCAATGAAAGAGCTAGGCTATCAGCCAAGTTCTATTGCACGCTCTTTGGCATCTAGCACTACAAACAGCGTCGGTATTTTAGTTTCGGAGTTGGATGGTCCGTTTTTTGGTCAAATGATGTCAGCCATTGAAGAACATCTTCGTATTGCGGGTAAACACGTTATTATTACCCCAGGGCACAGTGACGAGAAAAAAGAAAAAAGCGGCTTTGAATTTTTAATAGGCCGTAATTGCGACGCTATTATTGCCCACGTAGAAGCGGTATCAAACGAGTATCTAATTGAGTTAAGTAAGGGCAAAACCCCTATTTACTTAATGAGCCGCTACGTTAAAGAAATTGAAGAAAACTGCATTAGCCTCGACAACGTAATGGGCGGCTACTTAGCCACTAAAGCCATGATCAACAAAGGTCATAAAAACATTGCGTACATAGCAGGACCGCAGTTTAAAGAAGATGCGTCAAATCGTTTAAAAGGTCACAAACAAGCACTAGCAGAATACAACATCACCTTTGACGAAAACTTATATTATGTAGGTGACTTTAAAGAAACTGGTGGCAGCGATGGTTTAAGGCATTTTATTCAAAATAAAGCGCAAATAACCGCTCTTGTATGTGCCAATGACGAAATGGCATCGGGTGCTATGAAATACGCCCGCGAACACGGTTTTAACCTACCAAAAGATTTAGCCATTATTGGGTTCGATAACGTAATTTTTACCAATTACCTCTACCCAACGCTTACTACAATAGATAACCCAGTTCCCGAAATGGGCCGAGCTGCGGCTAACTTAGTACTTAAAGACATTTATAAAAAAAGCGGCATAACAGTAAAGCACGTGTTTCAGCCAAAGCTTATTTTAAGAGACTCAACACCCGATATTAATTAATAAAATTTAAGATTAATCTAAGTGTAAGTTATGTAACTCATTACGCACCCACTGCGTATCTAAATATTGCTCTACGTGCTGCTGCGCAAACTTTAAAAAGTTACGTGCAGCATGTGATATGTGCCTATCTGTTCGCATTACAAAATACCAATGACTCGCTAAATGAGTATCGGTTACGTTTAAAATTTTAAAACTTGTATCGTCTGTTGCAAGTACATGGCGTGATAAAACCGCAATGCCCATCCCCGATGCAACCGCGACACGTATTGCTTCATTACTCGCCATTTGTACGCTATCGCTCAGCACTAAGCCTCGGCTTTGTAACTCGCTTTCAAATAACATACGGGTCGCTGAGCCATTTTCTCGGAGTAAAAAGCGATACTGCATTAAATCAGTTAATTTAACGGCTTTTACGTGAGCTAGCGGGTGGTTTAGTGGCACTATAAATTCAAGTGGATTATGCAAAAAGCGCGCAGCTTGTGCGCTCTCAAGCGACGGCGGGTGGCTAAATACATAAATATCGTCCTCTCCTCGCTCAAACCTATCAAGCACCTCTGCCCTGTTACCAATCTCAAGCGGAAGTTCAACGTGGGGATGTAAATTACTATAGGGGCCAAGTAATTTCGGTAAAATATATTGCGCTGTATTAACCATCGCAATTTTACAACGACCGCGTGCCCCACCGTTAAGCTCGGTTAAAAAATCTTGATAATCGTCAAAATGACCAAACACCTGTTGGCAAGTTTTAAATAGCTCAAGTCCGGCATCGGTTACGTGTAGCTTTTGCTGTTGCATAAGTAATAACGGCTCACCTACCGCTTCTTGTAATCGCTTTATTTGTAGCGATACCGTTGGCTGTGTTAGGTGTAAACGCCTTGCAGTTTCGCTTATTGAACCCGTTTTAACTACGCTCATAAATACTTCGAGCAACCTAAACGATATATGTCGTAAATCCATACCAACCTCATAATCTTTATATAATAATAGCTACATAGCAAACGACCTATAGATAAATACCTATATGTAACTCGTATTTATTTTATTATTTACTATACAAAGTTTTATCTACAATAGCGCCACTTAATTTACCACCTAGTAAGGAAAGCCTGTGCCAGATATTGTTGTTATGTTTTTTATTTTAGGATTAGTCGCGGGTATTTTACGCTCTGACTTGGCTATTCCAAAAGCCACCTATGACACATTAAGCTTATTGCTCATGTTAACCATAGGCTTAAAAGGCGGTATGGTGCTACACGGTAACTTAAGCTGGCAACTACTGCCCGAAATGGGATCGGTAATGTTGCTTGGCGCACTTATACCATTGATGCTTTACCCTATTTTAAAATACGTGATTAAACTATCTGTTGCTAATAGCGCCAGTATTGCCGCACATTACGGCTCAGTGAGTGCAGGTACATTTGCTGTAGCGCTTGCCTATGCCGAATCGGCTAAATTGGTAGTTGGTGCAGAAGTAACCCTGTATTTAGTGATGTTAGAACTCCCTGCAATCATTGTTGGTTTATTGCTTTACCGAAAACTTGATAAACAAAACAGCCAAAAAAGTGAACCATCGTTAAAAGCGCTTTGGCACGAAACTCTTACGAACAAAAGTGTCATTTTGCTTATCGGTGGTGTCGTCATAGGTATGATGTACGGCACGGTTCAAGGCAGCCAAGTAACGAGCCTTTTAACCAGTAGCTTTAAAGTCGTTCTGGCATTGTTTTTACTAGAAATGGGTTTAGTAGCCGCGCAAACTTTGCGCCCTATCCCCTGGGAACATTGGAAACTCGCGGTATTTGCTATTGTCACCCCGCTATTTTTAGGTACGATTGGCACAGCAGTAGGCACACTTTTAAATTTAGAATTAGGCTCGGTAGTTATATTGGGAAGTTTAGTAGCCAGCGCCTCTTACATAGCCGCACCCGCTGCAATAAAAGCGGCAATTCCTAAAGCCGATATTGGTCTTGCTATGCTGAGCTCTCTCGGTGTAACTTTCCCGTTTAATGTGATTGTTGGTATTGGTTTATATCACCACCTTGCACTAGCAATGCAATAAACAAATAAATGTTAATTTTATCACTTTAAAAACTGTTGAACCCTATTTTACATAGGGTTTAACACTAATAAATACTCACAAATATAAAACAATATCTACATAAATACACTACAATAAAAGCATAATCGATCCGATAATTTACCAAAACGATCGTTTTAAAATATATTTATATTGTTTAATAAAATATCACTTTACTTATTTTTAATTTGGCTCTAAATTCGCGCAAATTTTATTATTAAAGTAACCTCTCAAACTTTAAAACAGTGGTTATTTACCTTCAAGAGTCGATAAACACACATGGCCGAATTAGCCGCCACAAGCACTTCTAACAACCCTTTAGCGCCTGTTATCGGGCTGTCGTTTTTTGCTATCGCATCCGGCTTTTTAATGAGCCTTATTCCACTGTCGTTACCCGCATTCAAACTCGATGAAAACCTAGCGCCTTGGCTTGCGAGCATTTTTTACTTTGGCTTACTTATTGGCGCAACCACAATAGAGCGCATTGTGGTAAAAATTGGTCATCGCTTCGCATTTATATTATTTTTAAGCTTATTAATAGTCAGCGTGCTTGCACAACTTGCACTACCAAATACCGTTAACTGGTTAATTGCACGATTTGTAGCAGGTGTTGCTGTTGCCGGTGTATTTGTAGTTGTTGAGTCTTGGTTATTAATGACCAATACCGCAAAGTCGCGTGCAAAACGTTTGGGCTTATACATGACCTCACTTTATGGGGGCAGCGCGGTTGGTCAACTTGCTATAGGGCCGCTTGGCACCGAAGGTTCAACGCCTTATTTATTTGTAGCCTCGTTATTATTTTTAGCTATTTTAGCGCCTTTATTAATAACTAAAGGTCAGCCAGAAAAACAACATCTTGAAAAACTACCACTAAAAGAAATAAAATCACTAAGCCACCCAGCTATGCTCGGATGCTTAGCATCAGGCTTATTACTGGGCCCTATTTACGGCTTAATGCCTGTTTATATTTCAGCGCAGACTGATCAAGCTCAGTACACAGGGACACTGATGGCGGTTATTATTTTAGGCGGCATGGTCGTGCAGCCGCTTGTGAGTTACTTATCTACTCGGCTTGAAAAAAGCTTACTGATGGGTATGTTTTGTTTAGTAGGCGCAGCCGGTGCTGTGGGTATATTACAAGCAAACACTTTAGCAGGATTAATAGTGAGCTACTTAATACTAGGCGCGTGCAGCTTTGCACTTTACCCGATTGCTATAACACTTGCGTGCGATTCATTGCCAATAGCAAAAATAGTCTCAGCAACTGAGGTTATGCTTTTAAGTTACAGTATTGGTTCGGTATTTGGCCCTATGCTTGCTGCCAATTTATCTGATGCATCAAACGGTATTGTGTTTTATTTAGCAGGCTGTTTAATCACTACCTGTATTTATATGTTTATTAAAAGCATTAAAAATATTCGCGCGGGTAAAACCCCAGTTGCAGGCTAATTTGTTTTTAATTTGTCGTGTGGACTCAAAAAAAACATCTTTTTCCAGCCTTGGCTTTGTGTTGTATAAAGCCATGGCATGGGCACTAACGATAAAATAGAATAATGTACATGAGGCTGCTTCCCTGCGGCATTTCCGGTATCGCCCAGCAAGCCAATTTGACTGTTTATGCTGACAACATCACCTGCACTTACCGAGTAGTCATTTAAATGTGCAAAATAATGTATACGCCATTTAGGCCCAAGCACCGCAACCACTTTACCACCACGAGTTAATTCACCTGCAAATATAACAATCCCGTTTGTTGAGGCAACTACAGGAGTGTTCTTTATGCCAAAAATATCAATTCCTTTGTGCACACCCGATCTGCCCCAAGGCTCATACCAAAATGTATTATGGTTCCAATCTTTAGGTGTAGCACCTTGTACCGGAATCATTATTTTTTCGGGAATTAGTAAGCCTATAATTAATAAAGTAGCTATTCCAATTGCAATCCACTTAAGTACTTTCACTGCTCTATCCTTGATATTTAAATAACTTATACTGGTAAATTATTAGCCATAATAACTGAACTCCTCATGAGTCGTATTTATGGTTTTATTTATGGAGTTTTATTTGAATGAAATACCCGACTAACATGTACTAAGCTGATCAACTTTAAAACAGGCTTTATAAGTAATTGAGCACTGCCCGCTATAAACAACCATGTGCCACTCTCTATTAGTGAGTCATTTAAAAAGAAAAAACTACCAATTAAAAACCACACGGCAATTAAAAAATCGTTAAATGCACCCAGCGCTTCATATCGACGCTGGATGGTAATATGCTCTTGCCCTAAATCTAAAATAAACTGATTACTGCTGGAGTCCATAAGTACTGCTCACTCTTTTATTTCATAATTTAAAAAGCTTGTTTTCACAAGCTAAGCCGCACCATACAATAACAAAATTTACGCAATAAAAAACGTTGGCCAATGCGAATTAGCCAACGTTTTTATTGTTTGTACAATACTTAACTATTGTTTATTTTTTATCTTTTTCTAAACGTTTTTTAAGACTTAGTGCTGCATCAGCGGCTAATAAGCGCATAAATTCAGAGCCATTACTTTGCTCGCCTTGGCTCCCGCCTATTACAATTTCAGGCACTAAACGGCTATTGCCTAAACTTGTAAATAAAGCAGTTTGAATTTTAACTTCTGCTTTTAGCGTTTCATCAAATACATACTTAGGATCAAGTGCCGCAGACTTAGCTCTTAAACGAGCCTCAGCTAAAACGTCCATACCTAATGCTTCTAGGCGTTGTTGCTTTAAAATCTCTTCTTGCTCTTTTGCAAGTTCCGCTTTTACAGCAACTCGTTGCTGTGCAGAAATAATGGCATTTGCCTTAATTCGTTCAGCATCAATTTGCTCTTTAATTTTAAGCTTTTCTGATTCAGCACGTTGCTTAGCAATTGCTTGCTCACCTAAAGCCACTTCGGTACGTGCTTGTTGCTCAGCTTTTTTAAGATTTTGACGCGCTAGTGCTTCATCTGCAGCTGCTTGCTTTTGCGCTTCAAGGCGAGCATTTACTTTGCTTTCGTAGTCAATATCAATAATGCTGGCATCAACTACTGTAATACCGTAAGCGCCTAAAATAGGTGCATTACGCAGTGTATTACCCTCATCGTCCATTTTAATATTAATAGTGACACGCTGCTGTTTACTTAAATTACCTAAATCGTCAGATTTATCGCGCTCACCCGTACTAATAATTTGTTCAGTAACAAAAATACCGTTGGTTAATTGATCTGCAAAATCTTGGCTCAATTGACCATTACCACCAGAGTAATGTTGCTCTACCGACATCATACGCGCCGATGCTTTTACATTTTCAGTGGTTGCACGCATTAATAAATTAGATATTAGCGTTTCTTGTGAGCCAAACTCTTCGTGTATTTTAAGTAAACCACGTAAAGCACCCGATTCAGCTGCTGGTACATTCCCTGGCAATCTAAAACGAGAAACACCGCGTGCGCCACCCGTTGTCGTATCTAAAAATCGAATGGGTATTAGCGGTACAATTGCGCTTGCTGTTGCGCCTGCGTCACCCGTAAAATTAATCGAAATTACTTTTTTATAAGCCGATGTAGTACCAAACGCTTTTAAATAAGGGCCGGCTTGATTTATTACGGTTAAATTACCTGTAAAAGCCGATTGATGGACTAAACGTTCATCTGCTTCATTCCATGAAACAACTTGCGATGTCAGCGTTGCAATTACCGCTAATACAACAACAATTGATGAAACAACAATTACATTACGACGACCAAACCGACTCATAAATGAGTCACTTTTTACTGCTGGGACTGCTTTTTCGCTATCCATTTTTACTACTCTCCATGTTTAATTTCTTTTTAACAAAGTAAATAATTTCCTGTTCACTCAAATGTGCGCAAAAGCTACCAGAGCGATGTAACTCAACAAATGTTGCAAGGATTTCTTCTTTACCTTTTGCTGTTTTATCTTGGTTTTCTTGTGTTTGATTTTTTTCTGTTAGTTGAGTGATTAAATCATCCACTATCGTGTCTTTATCAAACAGTACGTTGTATTCCTTGGATTTTCTTACCCGACTTTTATGTACATTGCTGTAAATTACATAAAGTGCAACGCATAAAATAATAACCAGTAAACTTAACCCAATAATATAAAAAATCATAAGCTCTACTTAAATTAGTTTAAATACTTAACGAGCAATAACAATTGTAAGCACTGCTTAACAAATGTTAACCCAGTAATTTTACAGTAAACCCGAGTAAAAAACAGATTAAAAATAAAGTTCAGCAGGTATATAATAAAAACCGCACGTAAAAGTAAGCTTTTTTGAACAAAAAAATGCCTGCCAGTTAATAACTGAAAGGCATTAAACTAATATTTATTAAAGTGCTTTTTAAATTATTCGCATTGCACCCAATCAACACCATTTTCACCGCACTCATGCAGCATTGTTCCATCTTCTTGGCGGGTATCTCTAAACCATTGCCCTTCAATTGTTTTCGTAATACGTACGTTATCTGTGGTTTTGTATTTACGCCAAAAGCTAGCATCAATAGATGTTTCGTCATCAAACTTATAGGGCATAGCAGCGAGTACAGTAACTAAATCTTGAGTTTCTAAATCTACAGCTTTGCCTTTAACATTTACCCAATCAGATAATGTTTGAAAATCGGCATTTTCTTCTCTAAAGGCAAAGTCAGTTTGATAAAACGATCCTGACTCAGTATAGCTAATGCTAAAACCTCGCTCGAACGGTGTATCTAAATTAGCACTAGCGCATTCATCTGCTGTAGGAAAGTTAACCGATGGGCTTGTATTATCAACGCCATAAAGCACATTGCTTTGCTCAAAACTAACGTTCTCAATGCTAGAGCATCGGTAAGTACGATCGGCGTTAATGTAAACATCGTCTCTAACTGTTAATTTTCCATTTAATGATTCTTCGCCCCAAGGCGTATCTGTTGAATCCAATCGAGACAAAATAACGTCAATTGTGTCGAGTTCGTCTGTATTTTGAAGCTTTACTTGCTCATAAATAAGCTCAGCGCCTGCAAAAATAACTTTGTCGCGGTACCATGCATTTTCAAACCCATACTCTGCATCTTTTGCTGTGTCTTGGTAAATAACTGCTCTTACTTCTTCTGCATCAGGAAACTGAGCATCTAGCTCTTGCTTGAATTTATAGGCCGCTTTTAGTCCTTTAACAATCGCCTGTGCTCTGTCGTAAGCATCACTGTCACTATTGGCAATAAAATCTGAGTACATTTGTTCAGTCGACAAATTATAATGCGCTACCAAGTTTTGCATAACATTTGTTATTTCGCTCTGAAGACTTGCAAGTAACTCAGTATTTTCTTTGAGTGCATCACAACTTAAATTATTGCTACCAACTTTTTGTAATTGAAGGCTCAATTGCTCCCAAATAACGGTTGTTAAAGGTGATATATTTCGAATGTCTTCATCAGTTAAAGCCTCAATTGAGGGCGGAAATGACATTTGATACGCTTGTGTTACCTCTCCTAAATCCTCGTCAATTGCGCCAACAGGTACATCAACATACATAGTTGAATACGGCACACACAGCGCCTGCTCTTCTGTAAAATTAAAACTATAATTACCCGATTCTTCAGAGACTACAGAAGGTTCTGTTTGCTCGTCAAAAGTACCATCGCCATCAATATCTAGCCATACTATTGCACCAGATACATAGCCATCAATAACCTTTCCAGTAAGAGAGATAGTGTTAACTTCTACGGGGTCTACTTTTATAGGGTCAGTCTTGGCTACAACAGGTTCTACAACGACCACTTTATCATCGCCACCGCCGCCACATCCAACAAGGCCTAGCGTAAACGCTAATGAAATAGCTAACTGACTTTTTTTAAAAAACATACAAAGACTTCCTTTTTTGCACTTTAATTATTATTAAAAATCATATTGTTATAAATTAAATAAATAGATTTAAACAACAGAAATTTATTGAATTTTTATGGGGGGATGGCAACAAGTTAACATGCCCTGTACCTATATAGTGACACAGCATGTTAAGTTTAGCTTTTACATTTGTTAATTAAATATAACTAATACCAGTTATTATTGACTAATATGGACTGCAAGTGCCTAGAGTAAAGGGCTCAAGTGATGACCGAGTTTTGTAAACGAATGTATATTACACATGGGTTGGTTTAGAGCGCTGCGATGACTATAAAACAATTATATAAGCAAACCATCTGTATTTTTGATTAGCTTCTAAAAGCAAAAAGCCACCTAAATAAGGTGGCTAAAGCTTATAGTATCGTATTATTAATTTGCCTGACTATCGTTTTCTTCGCGTTTATAAATATACGTTTGCTGAGTTTTGAAGCCAAAACCAATTGGTTCAGCGCCATTTACTAGCTTAACTTTTCCATCTTCAATATTTAAATTTGGTCCAAGTATTTCAATAGCTTTTATTGGCTTATCAGAACCCTCAATCCCAGGGCCTATTAAATAAAACTGACTAATTTGCGTTACATCCGTTTCATCATCCCAATCGCACTTACCATTGGCATCACTATCTTCACACGAAGGTCCTTCTCCAAAAAATAGTTGTGGTGTATCTGGTACATCATTACTTGTTGCAAATTTCACATCGTCATAAACCTTCGTTCCGTAATGCAAATGAAAGGCATAAAGCGACCCACCGCCACCTGTTAACGAGCATTGGTTTTGAGTTGATGAGGAAGATGCGGGCGTAAAGGAAGTAAAGTAAGCAACCCCACCAACGACTGTAGCTGCAGCAAGGGACTTCTCACCTGTCCCTAATTCATATCGCCACCCTTTAAATTCAGCTAACTTAACTTCAAGGTTAACAAACTTATCAACGTCATCAAGTGCGTTACCAAATGGGTCTTCATTCATTTTCATTAAATCATCTGGCACTATTGGATCTGGAAATTCAGTAAATATTTTTGTTAAGGTGTTTTCATCACGGATCATATAAAGCTGATCTTGCTCATTAGTAGCAAGTGGGTTTGAGCGGTTTCCGCTGCCTATCACAATTGCGTCGTACGGGGTGTCTAAACGAGTCGTGATCATTTCACCATCATAATTGGTCTTAGTAACTTTACTAAACAGCGTTCTAGCAACTAACGGTTTATAAAAAAAACGTCTGTCTTGTGACGCTAATGTACTGCCAAGCTCCGCAAGTTTAAAGTGAGTAATCTCATCTTCATCATCGGTGGGAATATCTACACGCCAAATATTACCGCCAGTATCGGTTGCATAAATTCGGTCAATATACCCATCGTAATCTGAGTCAAGCGTAGTTACATCCGCTGCAATACTGTGCTCACCGGTAAAACCATGTTCATCTGGAGTGAGCGCCCATACCTTTTCGCCAGTTTTAGCATTAACAATGTAAATACCTAGCCCGGTTTCATCTGTTGTTCTAATCGCATTATCTTTGTTTGTATCGTAGCCTGCGCCAAATATCAGCAATGGATCCTCACCAAACGCTTTAATATACGCAATTTGGGGCTTAGACCATGTTTGTGCTAAATATTTAAATTCTTCAGAACCACCAACAATTGGCTTATTCCATAATTTTTTAGGTTTATCTGGGTCACTTATATCCAGGCCGTAGTAATTTTTACCGCCTCGGCGCATGCCTGTAAATGCCCAAACTTCATCGCCCTCACTTGCTTTAACAACGCCATCATTTAAACCATCAGTGTTTAAACTTTTATTATTAAAGAACACACTTATAGGGCCATCCATACCATACACTTTTGTATTTGCGAGATTACTCCGCAAAGCCGGAATGTTTTTTAATAAGGCTGCAGGTGTAAAAGCCCACCTTTCTTCAACAGTATCGCCTTTGTCTTCAAACATATGTAAAAAGCCGGCATTGGTACCAACAAGTATATGAATACTTCCATCGCCGTAATCTATAGATACCGGTTTTGAATGCAAAGGGTCGCCAAAAATATTGATTCGCTGATCGACTGATGAATCATCTCCATCTTCATTATCAACATCAACCCCTCGTGCCCAGCTAATATCATCTTCCTCTAAAGTTAACCCAATATTAGGAATCAAATCAGGGGCAAGATCGGTAACGGTACTTGTCGCTAAATTTAAAATGGTTTGTACTTTATCAAAAGTAAAATCAATAATACTGCCCGTTTTATCTATGTAAATTTTACGGCTATCAGGGTCTAGGGTTGATAAAAGTAAATTTACGCCCCCCTGAGCCACTAAATTACCGTCTGCAGGCTTATTAGTTGGCAGCCAAAACGTTCGTGCTTTTTCATCAATCAACCCATTATTATCTAAAGCTATTTTATCAGTTGAATCTACAATATTTGCACCAGACACTTTAAGCTTTTTTAAATTCCCGCTCCAGCGTGCGCCTGTTTCTGGGTAAAACATCGCAAAATAAATTGACTCTCGGCTACGAGTTTGGTCAACATTGTTACTTGCTACCGTAGGAGATGAAAAACTATCGTTAACTTCGCGTATTTTCGATATTGTATTATTAAGTGCTTCAGAAAGTTCAGTTGATGTATCTGCATGTAAGTACTCGCCTCCTCCCAATAAAGCGGTTTTTTCTAATAACTTTTTACCATTTGTACTCATGCCACTACCAAAACCGATAGTAAAAACTCGCCCAGTATCGGCAACCTCTGGCGTGGTGTCGTACAAGTCCACCTCAACATCTCTTGTACCATGTATTATTTGAGCTAAAGCAGCCAAATAGCTATTACTTGTAGTACTAGGATATGAACCAAAAGTAGATTTGTATAAAGCTCTTATATCATCATTTCGGGTAATATCTTGTGTTGGATCACCATCAGTCATTAATATTAAGCTAATTGAGTTATCACAACGCTCATCTGCACCAACAGCCTGTTGAAATGGAGAAACATAACGAGGTATATCACTACCACTTTGCTCTCTCTCAATCGTAGTATCTCGTTTGTCCGTATTTTGCCCATACCAAACCGTCTGCCCCGTCATATATAGGTAAGCTTCCCATAAGGTCTCAGTGATAGGTGTATTCCCGCTAGCAGGCAGCTTTTTTATTTGATCCAATATTTTATCATGTGAGGAGCCTAGGCCAGCCATAACATAACCACCATCATTGCCATTAAAACGCATTAAACCAAAATCAATCGAGCTGTTATCATTTACTAATTGGGTCATCGCGCTTATACCAGCATCGATTTTTTTAGGGCCCCCATTAGGCAGCTTAGTCTTCATACTTCCTGATGTATCAAACACAATAAGCACGCGAGGGTTTTCGTCGGTTTCAACATTATGGTTTACGTATAGTTCTATATCTTCGGCAAATACAGAAAGGCTAATACCCACCCCGAATAACAAGGCAGCTATTTTTTTTAGTTTGAATTGCATTTTTAAATCCCTTTATTTGCGCTTTTTATTTTTATTGCGCAAGTTAATAACTACTCTATTCCGTGTTTAATTATTAGTAATATGGAGGTGGGACTAAAAATTAAAACAAAGGTAATATCTAGCTATTTATCACAAAACAGTGATTAGCATTCACATCTCGTTAATACTATAAAATATATATCATTTCGATTTTTAAATAAAAACAGACTAAAGTCAAAGGTATTAGGTTTTATTATCAATTAAAAACAACCACTTAAATAAAACAATCCCGTTTTACTGCACAGTTAAGTCACGTCAAAAAATAATATTTTTACCTATGTTTCTATATTTATAGACCTATGCTTTAGGTAACAAGTACTTACTAATATAAATTAGTAACGTAAGGCTCTAAAAATCACTCTTAAAAGCACTATTATTCAGTAAAGCTGCTTTATTAAAAAAAGTGTATTTAATAGGTAACTACGGTTATTCAAACATACAAAAAAAGCCCATATTAGGTGCTACCTAATATGGGCTTTTATACTCTCGCTAAATTATAAGCGCTTTATGCAAGCATTCTTATAAAGATAACTCTTTTTTAGCGCGAGTTAAGTTATGTGTTACAAGTGAGTTTTTAGAAATTTGAACCGCTTCATATAAATCAGAAATACCAGCAGTGTCTTTTTGAGCCTTAATACGCGCTACACCACGGTTACTTAATGCAAACGATGTAAGTTCACGTACTTTTAAACGCGGACCATGGCTTTGCTTAAGTAATGCAATTGCTTGTGTACAAATAGCTTCTGCTTCTTCGTAGTTTCTTGATTCAACATTTAAAGCACAGCTATTAAATGATTTTTCAAATGCGGGTGCTGCAGTTACAGAGTCTTCAATAACCATTAATTTATAGTCACCTTGTTTAGCCATTGCAGCAGCTGAGCAAGTTAATAATGAGCCAAGAGCGATGGTTTTTAAAAGTGTAAATTTCATGATTATATTCCTAATTAGTTAAGTCGTACTTGTTGCCGACAACTTAACTTTAGAGTGTTAGCTCAATTACCACAAACGATAAAAACAAACCTAATAAGTGAATAAATCTAACCTATAGACTTTAGTCTAACACCTATAAAAATACTCATTAATTACAATCAGTTAAAAACAGCGCAAATCACTAAATAATAAATAACAGAATACAGTTTTATTATTTTTTAATAATACCAATTCGCTTAATTAAGTGATCTACTTTGAGGATGAAAAAACGTGTTGATAGCTAGGCAAAACATTCGCTATTTGGTTGTTCTAAATGAGAATTTTTTAACGCAGGTAGCGACACGTTTAGCCCCGCAAAATGATTAAGTATTATTGCGGATTGGTATAACACAATACAAAGTTAATAAGCACGAAAAAGCCGATGTTGGGGTTTAACCCAACATCGGCTTTTTTACTCTCGCTATTTTATATTATGCTTTAGTAAGCACTTTATAAAACACGTTATAAAGGTTTTTTATAACGATAATTCTTCTTTAGCGCGAGTTAAGTTGTGCGATACCATCGTGCTGTTAGACAATTTTGATGCTTCGTATAAATCAGCAAGTGCAGCAGTGTCGTTATGCGCTTTTAAACGTGCAACACCACGGTTGCTTAATGCGAATGACGTAAGTTGACGTACTTTAAATTTAGGGCCATCTGCGTCTTTTAAAAGTGCGATTGCTTTAGTACAAATTTCTTCCGCTTGCGCATAATTTTTTGACTTAACATTCAGTGCGCAGCTATTAAATGATTGCTCAAGTGGCTGTGGCGCTGTTGCAGTTTCAATAACCATTAATTTGTAATCACTTGCATCAGCTACTGCAGCAGCTGAACATGTTAATAGTGAGCTAAGAGCGATAGTTTTGATAAGTGTTTTCATGGCCATATTCCTGATTAGTTAAGCCGTGCTTGTTGCCGACAACTGAACTTTAGAGAATTAACACAAGCCCGACAAACGATTAAAACAAACCTAATAAGTGAAGAAAATTAACCTATAGACCTTAGTCTAATGCGTTTAAACTTTTTCTATATATTTAAATAGCTTACGCATCATCGTACGTGCCTAAAATCGCTACTTTACGTTTTAAAATGTATATAATTATTTATGCCTTTTTTTAATTGGTTTTATTTTAAACACCTTACTTTGGCATAGCTGACTAACATTCAAACAAATTTATACATTTAATTACATGCAATACTAAGTCATGTATTTATAATTGTAGCTCTGGTAACTTTTCATCATTAATGGGTTAACTTTTTTGAAACACACACTTCCTCTTTTTGTTTTATTAAGCACGCTTTTATCATTTAGCCAAAATGCTAACGCAAGGCTTTTGCTCGGTAACAACATGCCTAACACCGGTATGTTTATAAAGTCAGAATTTAATGGCGATAGCAGCATTACATCTGCGGGTGTAGAAATGATGGTTAAGCAAAATTACAGTAACTTTGGTGTTGTTTTTACAAGCGCAATTGGCGCGGCAGTAATCGATAATAAACAAGGCGAGCAAGAAGAGTTTATAACTTGGGACAACGGAATGAAGCTTGGTTATTTCAATGACTTTTTTATATACGCCGAGCTTGGCTTAGATCTGTTCGAACTCGCCTTTAAAAACGATAGAGGCGATAACACCTACCAAATAGAAAAATCGAACAACGACATAGACGGCTACGCAGGTATAGGAGCGGGTTATCATTTTAAGCCATTTAAAATAGAAGTATTTACCCGAGCACGCCAAATAGATGGCGACTACTGGGAAGCACAAGAACATATTTACAGCGGTGTGCAGCTCAGCTTTACGTTTTAATTGCACTTTTGTTTTATAAGAAAAATAAAAAGCGTGTGAAATGCAGCTATTTCACACGCTTTTTAAAAATTACATTTAGCCGATTTATATTTAACGGATAGTTTTGGCTACTTTACCAATACTCAAACCCTGAATTAAAATAGAAAACACCACAACAGCATAAGTCAGAGCCAACAAAATATCGCGCTCGTTCCCATCAGGTAATTGCAATACCAGTGCAACCGAAATACCACCACGCAAGCCACCCCAGGTTAAAACTTTCCATGCACCAGATGGCAACTCTAATTGCTTATTAAATGTAGTGGTTGTTATACCCACCACGATTAAACGTGCGAGTAACGCTATTAAAATTGTTAAGCCACCAGCAATAAACAAGTTACTCGAAAATGCAATCATGACGACCTCAAGCCCTATGAGTACAAATAAAATGGCATTTAAAATTTCGTCAATCAGCTCCCAAAACAAATCAACGTAATGGCGTGTTTTATCGCTCATAGCCATACTACGACCATGATTACCCACCATTAGCCCCATCATTACCATTGCAAGTGGGCCCGACAAATGCCAATGGCTTGCAAGTGCATAACCACCAATAACGCCCGCTAAAGTAAGTAGTACTTCTTCTTGGTAACTATCAATACTTTTTAGTAAGTAATATAAAATACCACCTAATACCAAACCAAAAACAATACCGCCACCGGCTTCAACCGCCAGCGTGTGTGCTACATAATAAGTTGTAGGAATATCACCACTTGATAAAACACCCAATAAAAGCACAAAAATAACCACGCCAATACCATCGTTAAACAACGATTCACCCGCAATCACGGTTTCAATACTTTTAGGCGCACCCGCAGATTGTAAAATTCCCATTACTGCAATAGGATCAGTTGGCGAAATTAATGCGCCAAACAGTAAGCACCAAATAAACGCTAAATCAAAACCAAGCAAAGGAAGTACTAAATAAAGCGCACCAGCAACAATAACCGTAGATAGCAACGTACCAACACAGGCCAAAATACCTATTGGCAGTTTATAGCGCCTTAAATCGCTAACATTTACATGTAGCGCCCCAGCAAAAAGCAGCATAGAGAGCATGCCATCAAGCAAAACTTCAGTAAAATCTAACTGATCGAGCAAGCTCACTTCGTAATCTATAAGATCATCAAATCCTAAAAAGCCCAAAAATATAGCGCCGATAGACAAAAGCATCGAAATAACCATAACGCCAATGGTTGTTGGCAAGCCAATAAAGCGATGGTTTACATAGGTGAGTAACGCGGTAATTGATAAAAATATCGCACTTATTTCAAGTACGCTTAGGCTGGTTCCTGGTGCCATGGTTTAAATCTCAATATTTATTTAATGATGCCTTGCTCAAAACAAGCAAAGCAGAAAGGTTATTATTTTTTATACGGTTATCTCGTATTATATTCGTGTAGCTTAAACAAGCATACCCAAAATATTAATTATAAATACACACCCTACTCAATTAACGTATTTAAAGTATTAACTCACGCGTTAAATAAAACAAAAAAGCCCATGTTAGGAATTAACCTAACATGGGCTTTTTTACTCTCGCTATTTTATATCATACTTTTTAAGTATTTTATAAAGCGCTTATCAAAGATAAGTCTTCTTTAGCGCGAGTTAAGTTATGCGATACCATTGCACTTTTAGACATTTCATTTGCTTCGTATAAATCAGCAAGGCCAGCAGTGTCGTTATTCGCTTTTAAACGTGCAACACCACGGTTGCTTAATGCGAATGACGTAAGTTGGCGTACTTTAAATTTAGGGCCATCTGCGTCTTTTAAAAGTGCGATTGCTTTAGTACAAATTGCTTCAGCTTCAGCGTAATTTTTTGACTTAACATTCAGTGCGCAGCTATTAAATGATTGCTCAAGTGGCTGTGGCGCTGTTGCAGTTTCAATAACCATTAATTTGTAATCACTTTGCTCAGCCATTGCAGCAGCTGAACATGTAAGTAGTGAGCTAAGAGCGATAGTTTTGATAAGAGTAAGTTTCATGGTCGTAGTCCTGTTGGTTAAGTCGTACTTGTTGCCGACAACTGAACTTTAGAGAATTAACACAAAACCGACAAACGATTAAAACAAACCTAATAAGTGAAGAAAATTAACTTATAGACTTTAGTCTAATGCCAAATTACTAATTTACGGCAATTGGTATTTATAAAAACAACCAACGAAAATTAAACTTATTGATTGCGTTTCAGTGACTTCACTACTTGACTTACAACTTTAGACTCAAAACCTTTGACTACAACTTCATTTATCCACCAAACCAGCGGTTAAGGCACCAAGCGTTTAGCAAATTTGCATTTGATTTACTTTGGACCAGTAATAACTATTTGCAAAAAGGTTAGCAAGCAATGGCTATAACGGCGCGCCCTCTTACTTTTAATTCATGATAGTGGATATTGCCGTTTCAACCCTTAGATTGATGCGCTTGTTTAGAGCATTTTGGGATGGTAGGGATAAAAAGAAAAGCGCTAGTCAGGAGCTAGCGCCTCAAGCTGTTTAAGCTCTACTGTTTCTTTTTTAGCCCTGCTTTTGAGGGTATTTTTAATTACTCTAAGCTCTAATTGTGAAAACATAATTATCCTACATCTTTATTTGGTATACCGATAAAACAAGGGATAGCCATTGAGTCTAACTGATTTAATTTATCTAAGTACAGAGTCACAGGCATTTCGTATAGAGAGCGAACAGTAATATAGTATGTTTACCTTTCCCGGCAAGCTCGTATTCTACGTCAAAGCCATTTACTTGAACTATAGCCAGTCCGGCTGGTAACAACTGAAATGGCATTATTAAGCAATGAATTTAAAGCAGAAATGGGTGTATCAAGTAATGAGTTTAAAGCCGATATGATAAAATGGGGAGCTGGGATAGTTTTTTCCGCTATTGGGGCAACTCTAGCATTTATAAAGCTTGCTTTAAATTGAGTTACTGACACCTTAAAGTTTGAGAATAAGTAGTGAGGCACAGGCTTAACCCTGTGCTCCATCTAGTAAGAATTTAATTTTCTTTCCAGCATCTGGTTTACTTAATAAATCTTGCAAAGTATTTATTAATGATTCTTTATCTGCACAAGTAATTGACTTATTCAAATAATCTATAGTTACCGGATAACCCTTTTCGCCATATTTCCACTCACATAACTCTCTATCAGGATTATCTGGCTGTGACTTATTAAAAGCTACCATAGCCATATACTTTCTAGTTTTATTACCGTAGAGCGTAGCGAATGCACCAGCTAACAAACTATTTTGGTCTGTTCTACGGTCTATCTTAATACTAACCTTCTCACTACTAAAAGTTTCAATATCACTTTTTAATTGCTCAATCACAGAGTCAATTTCTGTTCGGTTTTGCTGCTCTTCTTCGGCATGTGAAATACCTGATTTTAAAGACTCTTCAAAATTAAACATTTACTTTCTCCAATTGAGTAAAAACAGGTAAGTGGTCAAAATGCAAATTTGTATTTTTGACTAGTGCCAAGATAACTTCAGTCCCTATTAAAGACTCTTCACTTAGTAAGCTCCAGCCTTGATCATTTAAAAAAATTGATGAAACAATGATCTGATCAAATAAATGCCAGTTGCTTACCTTTCCTGATTTATAGAAATAACTTCCGCAAAAGCCTTCACACTGTGACATACCAAGTTTACTCCAAAATGGATTATAAAAAAGCTCCTTTTTTTTTCTTACTTTAAGTTTATCCCTAGAAGCTAAAAGATATGTGCTCAAAGACTCCTCAAAAGGTTCAGCATTAAAGTCTCCCATAAGAATCACTTTATCTTCACTTGAATTATCAATATTACTTCTAATAGTATTAGCTAGTTGATTTCGCACTGTGTCGTTATCACTCTGAAGCTTACTTGGCCAATGAGCCACAATGACATTAATTAATGAACCACATTTAGTTTCAATAATTAAACTATGCCCCGCTCTGTAATTTCTTCCTAATTGCGAAAACTCTAAAATTTTTTGATTAAAAATCCTTACATTATTAGCATTATAAATATAAGCCTGAGAAAATTGCCCTCTACCAACTTGTTCAAAACAATCTATAATGTCGAAGGGAGTATCCAATAGCAGTGATTTAAAGTACTCAATATCCGAAGGCGAAACCTCCCCAATACCTAAAAAATCAATTTTTTTCTCAATTAACATAGAGATTATTGCCTGCCCAGCAATAATTAGATTTTCTTCATTATTTTTTCTAACTTTTCCAGTCGGTGATAAGCTAGTATTCCACCAAGCTAACGATAAGCTATCTAGAAGGTTTCCATCGTCTTCAATACTACTTTCCATATAAAATAATCCGAAAATAAAACACGCTTCAATTGAGAAACTCGACCACAACTTGTGGTTTATGGGCATTATAGCCCGATTGACGTCATTATTTTGCAAGGTAGCTGTGTTTATGGAAATGGATAATAAAAACTACCTCCATACAAAGTCCGCTAGATGCAGGCTAAAATACTTATATAACATTAACTTCTGTAAATTTTAGGCCTTTTAAATTATGGCTTTTAACCAAGTCATATAAGCCCCCTTCTTCATCCGTACAAAAGGTAAATATTCCAGCTCCTTTTACTTTAAACAACCCACCGTGTTTTATAGCATTTTTGCTTAAAGCTAGTTTTTTAAAGCGCCTGATTCTATTTACACGACCATTCTTCATGTTCAACTCTGTGTGCTCTTGGTTAATTGCGTCTTGTTGCTCTAAAATATTTAACGCGAACCATTCTTCACCATTAAGATTTAGTGGTAAAAATTCACAGCATTCTTTAAGTGTTGGCTCAAACATATCTTTTAAGGCTGCTGGAATTGCGAAAGCCATTGCTCCCCACCCTGCTACATCGGGTTTATTAGTAGGAGTTTCACCTTCGACTACTAACCAATCAACATCTACAACACGCCAGGCATCACCCTTTGAGTTGCCGTTAAAAGTATAAATATCGTTGTTTGTTAACTGTATTGACTGCTCGAACATTGTTTCTTGTAACAGCAAATATTCACCAGCATCAACGCCAACAGCATAAACTTTATTAAATTCTTTCATTTAATTACCTTGGTATCATATTTGATAATTCTTCATGTAGTGGGAAATCACCACTTTGTAATTCGTCGCCAATATCTCTAAGTAACTCTATTACACCTGTGCGCCCTAAACCTTCAGCTATAGTATCGGTAAGTAAAGCTTCTACGTTTAAGAAATATTCGCTTGTGTGGGTTTTTGTATGTGCTTCAGCCTTAGGCATTGCATCCATTGGAGTATGTTTAGCAAATCTAGGAAGAAATACTCCATTTGCTTCATGGTCAATATCGATTCCAAAGCCTGCGAGTCTAAGCCTAGCCTTTGAAGCTCGGGGATCGTCCCAAGCGACTATATGGTGAGCCGCCATATTTTCACCTCTTTCCCTACCTGCTGCAATCATATTTCTACTTAGTTTAATACTGTGCCGCTTATTATGCTCCCACCGTACATGCCTACTAAGTATTAAGTCATCTTTACTTATAAGCCCTTTTTTATAACGTGCTGAATCAATAATTTCGCCTCGATAGTAAATAGCATATTGAGTAGCTTGGTTTTTAGCAATTGAGGGATTACCAGTCGCAGTGAGGAGGTCTTGCTCTAACTCTTGAACGGTTACGTACTCTTTTGTATTAGAAGGCATGCTAAATTTATTCCTTTAAAATGATTTTAATACTCCTGCTTAAATAGTGTCATTTTGGTAACTAAAATGCAATATGGGAACAAAACTCAAGCTTGACGTATTATTCCAAAGTTCCGTGAACATCATTTCTCACCCAAACCTATAAACTCCTTCGCCCATATGCCATAATCTAAATAATTCATTATTTTAGTAACTTGGCGCGTATTTAGGCGCTTTTAAGTTAACTACTCAGGGTTTTCAAATGGCATATCAAGAGCAAAATCAAGCAACAATCTATTGGCACGACTACGAGACGTGGGGGGCGAGCCCTCAAAAGGATAAGCCGAGCCAATTTGCGGGTATTCGTACCGATCTTGATTTAAATATAATTGGTGAGCCGCTTATTGAATATTGTAAGCCGCAAGCGGATTACTTACCTCACCCTGAGGCGTGTTTAATTACAGGTATTACGCCACAAGTGGCGATGAAAAAAGGCTTAGTTGAAGCTGAGTTTATAGCAAAAATTCATGCCGAATTTAGTGTGCCAAACACCTGTGTTGCCGGTTATAACAGTATTCGGTTTGATGACGAAGTAAGCCGTTATAGCTTTTACCGTAATTTTTACGACCCATACGAGCGTGAATACAAAAATAACAATAGCCGCTGGGATATTATTGATTTAGTACGTGCTTGTTATGCACTGCGCCCTGAAGGCATTGAGTGGCCGTTAAAAGAAGATGGCAGCCCAAGCTTTAAGCTAGAGCATTTAACGGTAGCTAATGGTATTGAACACGCCGCAGCGCATGATGCGCTAAGCGATGTAACCGCCACTATTGCACTGGCTAAACTAATAAAAGAAAAACAACCAAAGCTGTATAACTTCTTTTTTGGTTTGCGTAATAAAAAAGCCCTTGCTGAATTGGTTGATGTATTTAACATGACGCCGCTAGTGCATACCACGTCGCGCATACCTGCAACACAAGGCTGTACAAGCTGGGTTGCACCAATGAGCTTTCATCCGGTTAATAAAAACGCGGTTATTTGTTTTGATTTAACCCAAAACCCGCAAGTACTCATTGATTTAAACGTAGAAGAGTTACGCAAACGCTTATACACCAAACGTGTAGATTTAGCCGAGGACGATTTACCTGTTGGCTTAAAACTAGTGCATTTAAACAAGTGCCCTATTTTAGCCCCAGCTAAAACCTTATTACCTGAAAACGCAGCTCGTTTAGGCATTGACCGCGAGCAGTGCTTAGCTAACTTAGCTATTTTAAAAGCCAATACCGACCTTCGCGATAAAGTAACGGAAGTGTTTAACGAACAAGGCGATTACAGCGCAACCACTAACGTTGACTACTTACTTTACGCTGGGTTTACAAGCCATGCCGATAAAGCTAAGTTTGCGATTATTCGTGATGCAAAACCAGATGAATTAGCAGGGTTGAAGTTAGACTTTGAAGATAAAAAGTTTAATACGTTGTTGTTTAGATACCGCGCCCGTAACTGGCCTGAAACGCTAAACCAGCAAGAGCTTGATCAATGGCGCCAGTATTGCCAAAACAAGTTAATGCACGGCGAAGATCAACCATCGATTAACGCGCAAGACTTTATGATTACCCTTGAAAACCTAGCGCATGAACATGACGACAGCGAAAAAAACCTGACTATTTTAAAGGCGCTGTATAATTACGCTCAAAGCATGTAATTTTGTTTGTATAACGCATTAAAAACGCGACGCTTTAGCAATAAAGCGTCGCGTTTTTGTTTATAAATATCTGTACCACTTCAAACAAAGCAAAATCTATTTCACAAAGAGAAGCGAATGAGGAGTAAATGAGAAGACATAAAAACAATAAATTTTTAGATCTATTACTTCCTCTAAAAGCGCAGCGCCTCATAACCTCTTTGTGAATAAGTCACTTTTACGGGCTTTGCCCGTCACGCAAGCAAGCTCCGCGTCTACAAGTAAAACTCATATCGACACTTTGGCGGTAGACGTCAAGCTTGATCACGTGAAAAGCGTAGCTTTTAATTACTTAAATAAAAATCTATTTCACAAAGAGAAGCGAATGAGGAGTAAATGAGAAAATATAAAGACCAACAACAATCTTTTTTATCTATCACTGCCTCTAAAAGCGCAGCGCCTCATAACCTCTTTGTGAATAAATCACTTTACGGGCTTTGCTCGTCACGCAAGCAAGCTTGCCGTCTACATCGACATACTCAACGTAAACGTTATTTTTTATGCAGTGCTTCAATGCGTGCTAGTAAGCTTGAGGTGTCGTATCTGCCGCCGCCAAGTGCCTGTACATCGGCGTAGTATTGATCGACCGTTGCGGTCATTGGTAAAGTAGCGCCGTTGTTTTTAGCTTCATCGAGTGCAATGCCTAAATCTTTACGCATCCAATCTACGGCAAAACCAAACTCATATTCCCCTGCCCACATTGTTTTATAACGGTTTTCCATTTGCCACGAACCGGCAGCACCTTTAGAAATGGTTTCTATAACTTTTTCGCCATCAAGCCCAGCTTGCTTGGCAAAATGTAAGCCTTCGGCTAAACCTTGCACTGCGCCAGCAATACAAATTTGATTGACCATTTTACAAAGTTGTCCCGACCCAACGCCGCCTAGTAATTGGCTAAAACGACTAAATGCCGCCA
>NZ_AUTN01000158.1:0-66530 GCF_000497955.1 Pseudoalteromonas sp. TAE56 | reverse complement strand
TAGCTGTCTCTTATACACAAATCCCTGCTAAGAAATTAGCGGGGATTTTTTTGAACTAAATCTCAATGTCATGATCAGATCTTCAAATCTTGTTTGAGGGCACATTATGATTAACGAACATACTCATTGGGCAAAACAACAATTCGGTAAATCGGACTTAGGTGATCCAAGAAGAACAGCGCGTCTGGTAAAGTTAGCATCAACGCTTGCAAATGAACCAGGAAAACCACTTGTGAACATCACTCAATCCCCCGCCGATATGGAAGGTGCCTACCGCTTTATTCGCAACGAGAATATTGACGCAACGGCTATAGCAGAGTCAGGCTTTAAAGCCACGGTTGAACAAGCAAAAAGTCATAACTTATTGCTCGCATTAGAAGACACGACCACACTAATTTATAAGCATTCCTCCATTCGAGATGATTTGGGTCATGTCGGACGAGGAGCAAAACAACGAGGCTTGTTAGCTCATAGCGTATTACTGTTTGCGCCAGACACAAAGCAAGTTGTGGGATTAATTGAACAGTCTCGCTGGAGTCGTGATATCAACACGATTGGAAAAAGAGAAAAACACGCGACGACTTCTTACGAAGAAAAAGAAAGTTACAAGTGGGAGTCAGCGTCACGAGCGATGGCAGAGCGGCTGCAAGGACAAATGGCGAACGTGATATCGGTGTGTGACCGCGAAGCGGACATCTACGAATACTTGCAGTATAAACTGACCGAGCAGCAACGATTCGTCGTACGCTCGATGCAAAGTCGTCATATTGAAGAAGGTGAGGATAAGCTCTATGCGTTTGCAAGCGAGCTGATGAGTGCAGGCACCAAACACATCCACATTGCACAAAAAGGAGGAAGAAAAGCCCGAAGCGCAACACTGGATATCACCTATGCGCCAGTGACACTCAAAGCGCCTTACAATAAGAAAGGACACTCCCTCCCAGTTTACTATGTCGGCTGTACAGAGCGAGGAAACGCTAAGAACGGCTTAAGCTGGCACCTATTAACCAGTGAACCAGTCACCAGCAAAGAAGACGCCTTAGCTATCATCACCTACTATGAGCACCGTTGGCTTGTAGAGGAATACCATAAAGTCTGGAAAAGTGATGGTACGGATATCGAAAGTTTACGCCTTCAAAGCCAAGATAACATGGAAAGATTGGTGACGATTAATGGCTTTATTGCGACGCGAATATTGCAACTAAAGTTCACCAATGAGCAGCCTGATTCCCCAAGTTGTGAACAACTGTTATCTCCCAAAGCATGGAAGTTATTGTGGTTAAAGAGAATAAAAACACCATTGCCTGAAACTGCTCCAAATATGTCATGGGCGTATCAGGAACTGGCAAAGTTAGGAGGCTGGAAAGATACCAAGCGCACAGGGCGTGCATCTGTGAAAGTGTTATGGAAAGGATGGCTTAAGTTACAAGCCATCCTGGAAGGCTACGATTTAGCAAAATCTCTTGAGTCAGACTTGTGATCAAGAGACAGCTATTAGCGGCTTTTAGTGTAGGGCTTTGAGCTTTGTTAAATCTTAAACTGGCCAACTAAGTGTCCTAAGCTTTCACCACGCCCAGCTAAATGCTGACCAACTGAAGAGGTGGTTTTACTTGAAATAGTTAGCTCATTAACTATTTCTTGAATGGCAAACACATTACGGTTTATTTCTTCTGTAACGCTACTTTGCTCCAGCGCTGCTGTCGCGATTTGCGTACTCATGTCGTTAATTGATCTAACTGAGCTTGTTACCGCGCCTAAACTTTCTGAAATAGCACGAGAGGATTCAACAGAGCGATTACAACTACTTTGGCTTGCTTGCATTGCAGCAACTGCATCTGATACTAAATTATGTAGCTCACTCAACATTTCGCTAATCTCTAGTGTGCTAACTTGAGTACGACTTGCTAGGCTTCTTACTTCATCAGCAACAACTGCAAACCCTCTGCCTTGCTCACCTGCTCGCGCAGCTTCTATTGCAGCATTAAGTGCAAGTAAATTTGTTTGCTCAGCAATTCCACCAATTACACTTAGTACGCTATTAATCTTTTTAGATTGATCACTGAGTGAATCAACCTGTTCAGCAGCTAAGTTAATTTCTCCCATTAAGTTTGAAACCTCACTGAGTGAAATATCAACACACTCTTGCGCTTTAGCAACTTCTTGTGTTGCCGCTTGGGTTGACTCTGCCACTTGGTTTGTATTTTGAGCCACCTCATGAGAAGTAGCCGACATTTCAGTAATAGCCGTCGCAACAAGATCTGTTTCATGATTGTGATTAAGTAACTTGTCTTCAATTAATCGTGTTTGTGTATTTATATCACCAGAAGCTGTTTTTACATCGTGTGTTACATCAACCACATTAGCAATAATGCCATGTAGCTTACTTACAAACATATTAAATGCTTCGCCAAGTTGACCTATTTCATCGTTAGTATCAATGTCTAGACGCTTAGTTAAATCGCCCTCACCTTTTGCAATATCGTCAAGGCTTTGCGCCATGCGCTGTATTGGTTTTACCATTGTGTTTGCGGCAACTAACGCACATATAATTGTTAAAACAACCCAAAACAAAGCAATTAATAATAAGGTCATTACCTTATCATTCATGTGCTCTTGCATTGTTGTTTGGTATTTAAGTAGCTCTGCATCTATATCATCCATATATGCGCCAGTACCAATCATCCAGTTTGTGCCAGGTATCATTGCTGCATAGCCCATCTTTTCAACTAAGCCTGTGGTATTTGGTTTTTGAAAATGATAGTTAAAAGCGCCGCCGCCTTTTCTAGCTTGATCTAATAAGCCCACTATTATTTTTTTACCGTTAGGGTCAGTCATCCCTATTTTATTTTGTCCTTCAATAGCATCACCTAGTAATGCATGAAAAACACTAATGCCATTGGTGTCGTATATAAAAAAGTAACCACCTTGGCCAAATGTTAAGTCTCTTAAAGCGTTTTTAGCATCTTGCTCAGAGCCATTTGCTAATTGATAGCGAACAATTTTGCTAGCAATTTCAATTTCGGTACTTAATAACGTTTGCTTGTCACTTATCAGCTTAGTTTGAAATGATTCAAAATTTTGTTGCTGATTTTTATTCTCTAAATAATAAGAGCTCAGCATTAAGCTGATTAAGAGTAGCATTAGCGGTAAAATAGCTAGTAACAGCAATTTGTTTTTCAAGCTTAAATTACTCATTTTTTCTCCGAGGTGTATAAATGCATATATAGCGACAATTGCCAAAGTTAAATTACGACTGTTTACTATGTTTTATTGGGTTTAAAACGTAGTAAATAAAAAATTTGGTGAGAGTATACTCATACCTTGCTCTGCGTGCTGATATTATAGTCACAAAGGAGGTATTTGAACACTAAAAACACTGCGACCTTTGTATTAATCAATATATTATTTACCACCCTATTTGTTATATTCAAAATTCTAACGACTGTATTGATCTAAAATTAATTTGATAGCGTACTGAGCCGCTCGATTGCTTCGTATGTAATGAGTTAACTCATTAGTCATGTTAGTATTGGTTTTAGGTTCATATAAATAATGAACATATGGATATTAAACTTCCATTAACATATGATAGTCCTATATTCCTAATACCAAACAACTAGATAAAAATTGGAACACAACACTTTGAGCCACAGTTATAATCTAATAAAAATGAATTATTAATGAAGTATATTTTATACCTTGCACTTTTAGTGTCGGCTCACGCATTCGCAACGCCTGTAAATAATAGTATCGCTTTTTACTACTCAGCGCCGATGCCATTAGCCGAAATGACCTTTTATTCTCGCGTTGTAGTTCAGCCTGACCTTGTGACTGAGCACGAACTCAATTGGTTTAAACAGCGTGACATAGCTGTTTATGCTTATTTAAGTGTTGGTGAGTCGTTTATTGAAAGTGAGTCTTCACTCGCAGTTAACCCTAATTGGAATAGCCACATTGCCGATTTAACATCTACGCATTGGCAACAACATGTGCAAAATAACGCAGCTACTTTAAAAGCACGAGGCTTCAGTGGCTTGTTTTTAGATACTCTAGACAGCTATCAACTTTTAGATGATAAGCACAGTAAATCAGATCAACAAAATGGCTTAGTCGCAATTATAAAGAGTCTGTCTGGCACGTTTAATAAACACCTTATCCTCAACCGAGGCTTTGAGTTACTACCTAGACTTACCGGTTTAGCCAGCGATTTAGTGGCTGAAGGTTTATATAGCCATTACAACCCAATCAATAATAGCTACAAATTAACCACCGAGAACGATCAAGCTTGGCTAAGTGCACAATTAAAAACGGCACAAAAGCTTGGTTTTAAAGTACAAGTTATTGATTATGCACAGCCTGACAACCGTCTTACTATGGCGCAAAAAATTAAGCAGGCAGGTTTTACCCCTTGGGTAACTGATGGACACTTACAAACATGGGGTACATCAACTATATCACCAGTACCAAGACGCATCCTCATTCCGTACAACAGTAACGTAAAGCCACTCATTTACACTACCGTACATTTAAAACTAGCGACCATGATTGAGTATTTGGGATATATACCTGACTACATAGATATGGCAAAGCGCGACTTACCTTTAGTTGATCCTAGCTTGCATGCAGGTATTATCTCGTGGACCACAAGCGATACGTTTTACACACCAACACTAAACAATTGGCTTGAAGCTAATTTAGGTGTTGTACCAGAACTCATTTTAGGCGAGTTACCACAATCAACTAAATTATTATTAAGCTTAGGTATTGAGTCGTTAAACACACTACCTGAAGGTCCATATAAACAAGATAGCTTTGCACCTTGGCTCAAAGGGGAGTCAACAAAACCTCCCCCTATTGTTAAACCATACTTACTTAAATTAGCAACTGATGCGACTCCTCTAATAACAATAAAGTCTGCTAATAATATAAGTATTTTACAAGCGGCTAAAACTAAATATGGTGCAGTCGTGGCCGCTCCTTGGTTAATTGACACATTTCCGATGGAAGGCAGCAAATGGGTTATTGATCCGCGTACATTGCTTACTCAAGCAATGGGGTTACCACCTATATTAGTGCCAGATACAACCACCGAAAGCGGCAGGCGAATGCTTACTTTGCATATCGATGGAGATGGATTTACAAGTGTTGCCCACTACGCAGGTAAGCCTTATTCAGCAGAAGTAATTCGAGACGAAATAATTAAACACTACAAACTACCGTTAACGTCATCAGTGATCCAAGCTGATATTGAAGAAGGCGGTATTCATTCTAAACAAAGTGCCAAACTCGAAGGCATTGCGCGTAGTATTTTTAACTTGCCTTACGTAGAAGTTGCTTCACACACTTATAGTCACCCCTATTTTTGGACAGCCCTATCTGGGCGGAAAAAAATAGATGAAGACGACACAGATTACGGTTTTCATCTAGACGTGCCTGGCTACAACACAATTAGCCTTAAAAAAGAAATTACCGACTCGATAAAGTACATTAATGACAAGCTCGCACCTAAAAATAAAAAAACAGTAATGATGCTATGGTCTGGTGATGCAACACCTGGCCCAAAAGCACTTGAACTTGCTCGTGACGCTGGCGTGTTAAATGTCAACGGTGGTAATACTGATGTAAATGCTGATAACCCAAGCCTTTCTCACATCTCCCCTATCGGTCGCCCTGAAAGAGATTTGCTGTATCAAATTTACGCCCCCATATTAAATGAAAATGTTTACACAAACTTATGGCATGGCCCTTATTACGGCTTTAGACGCTTAACCGAAACATTCGAAATAACAGAAAAGCCATATAGGTTAAAACCTTACACTATTTATTATCACTTTTATTCAGGTGAAGTTCTTGCGGGCTTAGACGCCCTTAAACACAACATTGATTATGTTTTAGCAAGGCCAAATACACCGGTGCATTTAAGCCACTATGCAAAAGTAGCAAAAGATTTTTACTTTTCTGCACTTGCAAAAAACAGTAATAATGAATGGTTATTTAGCTCAAAGTACATTCGCACTCTGCGCAAACCTAGCGATTTTGATGTGCCAAACATAGCTCAAAGTGAAGGTGTATCTGGTGTAACTGAAAAAGGTGACTACATACATATTATAAATAACATAGCTCGCCTTAGCTTTGATCATAGCCAAAATAGTAAAAAACCTTATTTAGCGTCTGCAAATGTTGTTATTGATAACTGGCAAGTTAACGGACCGGTTAGTTTTAAAGCATGGGTGCCCGCTTCACTTGATTTAATTAATGCACGTTCTTGCGAATTTGTATCTAATTTGGGTGAACACTTTAAAGGTGTAACACGCACTAATGTGAGGCACTTTAATCTGCCAAAAGGTCAATTTTATGGTTACCTTAACTGCAACGGATCTGCTCTATAATGAATACTAAAAAGCGCCCTCAGTTAATTTCTATAAAAACAATATTAGCGTTACTAGCTGTAAGTTGTTTTGCACTTTATGCGTTATTTCCCCATACTTTATTTTTTGAAGATGATGCACTTTCACAAGATTATACCTTTGAGAAATCTTACCTTAATGCAGCGCTCAATACAGAGCCCGACAACGAAAAGCTTCGCGCTAAATTGGTTGAGCTACATATAGGGCTTAGTGAGTATTCACAAGCCACTAACGAGCTTGAAAAGCTACCTAGGGGCGAGCGCAAAGCAACACTTGAAATAAAGCTGCTTTACTCATTATGGCTAGCAAGTGGTGCTAAAGTTGACGACCGCTTTGAAGAGCTATCATTAAAAATAGGAGCTCATAAAAATTGGAACGAACAAATACTGACAATTGCAAAAGCCGTTGGGTTAAACGCAAAAGTTGCTCAGTATTATCAAAAAAATAAACAGCCACTCCTTGCAGCCGATTACTGGTTAAGCGCAGGCGAACCAGACAAAGCATTCGCTATTTATAAAACAAATATAAATGCTGACATTGCAGCTAAAGCGATTGAAACTGCACTTGGCGCAAATAATCCGATTCAAGCTTATGCATGGTGGAACACCTACGGTGACAAAGCCGATGTTAAACGCACCCTTTATTTAGCAAACTTGGCTGGCAACACAGAAGATGCAGCTCAAGCGATTGAAAGCTTATTAAAGACCGATCCAAATAACAGCGAGTACTTAACACAAGCAATGCACCTGCGTTTAGCAAATGGAAATGCAAAAGGAGCAGAACAATTACTCGCACAGTTATTACTACAGAGCCCAGATGACAAAGAGCTACATTTATTAAATTGGAAGATAAAGCGCTGGCAAAACAAGCCTAAAGAAGCTCTTCGAGAATTTAAATGGCTAATGTCTAACAAAGCAGTAACTCCTGCGATGCTTACCGACAGTATTAACGATGCCACCGCTTTATATTTATACCAAGATGCTAATGATATATACGAATACAAGGCGCAAAACAGAAGTCTGAAAGGCAATGGTTTTGCTAATTGGATGCAAGCTAACGAATTTATTGGTAACACAAAGCAAGAGTTAAACAATATTGAACGCTTTGAGAAAATAAATGGTAAAAGTGTATTATCACAATACTGGAAAGCAAAAGTGCTTCACGATACTGGTAATTTAAAAGCCTTAAGGGGCTTGTGGCCTACATATAAAGGGCCTAAAAATGAAGAAGATTTACTTTGGATTGCCCGCGCATTTTGGCTAGAAGATGACTTTTCTATAGCTCTGCAAGTACTAAAAAACAAACATGAAAGTTCTGACGATGAGTTTTGGAGTGCCAATGTAGACATGGCAATGCGAGTCCAAGACAAAGCTCATGAGCTATATGCATTAGAGCAGTTACAACAAATAAGCCCTTTAAGCGTAGGCGACATGCTGCACTACCAACAATTGCGCTTTGAAGGTAGGCCTCAGGAGCTTCTTGATTATTTATGGAAAAGTGAGTCGCAAACTGACCGTCAATTGATTCAAATTGCATTATTAAGCACACAAGTAAATGATGCTAAATCAGTTGCACGTATTCATGCTGAACTTGATAAACAACGATATAATAAAGCTCTCTATCCTGCTTGGTTAATTCTTTCTAATTGGTATCAAAACCAAAGTGATTTAAATTCAGCTTATACAACTTTAAACCGCGCTGCTAAATTAAGCGAATATGACTCTGATGTTGTGCTTGCACAAGGTTGGTTAGCGCTGCAAATGCATGACACTGTAATGATTGGCCGCATTTTAACGAGCTATTCTCAAAGCGACACTTCCTATGCGTGGACGCAGCTCTTAGCTAGCCTATCTATTTATGAAAAATCATATAATAGTGCTTACTTTTATTTGCGTAAATTAGCCATTGCAGATCCAAGTGACTTAACAACACTGGTTAACTTAGCCGATGTAATGAAACAACTTGGCTATTATGCAAATGCAGCTGAACTTAATCACTATTTACTGCAACACTTACCTAAAGATAAATATGCATACAGAGGCCTAATGTTCCGCTGGGCGGGCGCGATGGCTGTTCCTCATTTAATGCAATTAAACACAATGGAAGAACTTGCCCCCGACACTATTGGTGAGCCCCTAACAAACTGGTGGTTAGCGCGCAGGGCTGCACAAAAATTAGAGCCATGGCAAAAACTACAACTTTATATGACCAACGGCGAATTTAATAAAGCGAAACAGCTTATAGCTGAAGGTTCACTAAGCAAACTAGATGAGCTAAACGCCCTACTCTATTTAAAACAACCCTATGCCACCATGCAACGTTGGTACGAAGAACTCACTGGCGAGGCAAATGAATCGCAATTGAGTTTACTCAGAAATGCACGCGCATCCTATTTTAGAGCGCTTGAAATAAACCTATCGCCAGAGGCTGGTTTAAACAGTAGCCAGTTCGATGTAAACGTTTATTTTCCTTATGCTAATGGGCAATGGAAATTAAGTTTAAGTAATCAGCAAAACCTTGATAACAACGGATTACTGTTTGCGATAGAAGATAAAATGACCTTTGGTCGTTGGTATTTTGATGCAAAAATAGATTCGCACCAAGGCAGCTTAGTTAGCCGCCAAGGTCTTAGCTTAGACTCTCGTTATCAATGGGATTCACGAACACAGGTAGGTTTAAAGCTTGAATATAATGTTGAAAACCGCCAATCAGAAGCACTACTTAGCTATGCTCAGCTAGATAAAGCCACGGCCTATGTTAACTACAACATTGATGGTAGACAAAACGTACAGCTATCAGCAGCAGCGATGTCTTTTTCTCGAAGAAGCGATGGCAGCTCACTAATAAACGGCCAAGAATATAATGCTCGTTACCAATACAGCATTTTAAAAGACCGCCCAATTTGGAACGCTTATTTTAGTGCGCAATGGCAAGACTTTGAACGTGTTAATGCATTAATAAATACAGATTCAAGCAGAAGACCGCTAAGAGTTGACCTTCAACCATTTAGACGTTTTGCACTAGGGACTTCATTTGCTTCAACTGGCTCATTAGAACCTCCTTATTTAGGCGCAAGCCCTTCGTGGTTATTTGATATAAGTACTGGCTATCAAACACTTAACGATACAGTAGATGTATCAGTTTCAAGTGGCGCAGGTTGGTCTGTACTGGGCGATGATTTATTTAAATTACAGCTGGGTTACCAAAGTAGTAATAAAGTGGGTAACTCAGATACACAATTACAATTAGGTTATTACGTACATTTTTAATGTTAGGAGAGAGTATGTTTCGTTTAATTATACCGTGTTTGGTATTACTATTATCAGCATGTACCACCAGCAGAGTTGCTGATGATATAGAGCTTAGCCCTTCGAAAACAGTGGCACTAATGCCGCTTGTTAATCATGCTCAAACACCGCTTGCCGGTGAGCGTGCTGAAGATATTTTAGCCAGTATTTGGCAACAAAATAAATTACCAACTCTAATACGTGCACCTCGCGTAAATAGCAAAGAGCTTCCACCGCTGGATGATCAATACCGTTTAGACAATGCTATGCAATGGTTAAGCACTCAACAAGCTGACTATGTACTAACAGGCAGCATTGAAGAGTGGCGTTATAAAGCAGGGCTTGATGGCGAACCTGTTGTTGCACTTACATTATCACTCACTGTAAATGGACAAACCACACCAGTTTGGACAGGTACTATTGCTAAAAGTGGCTGGGGCCGCGATAGCATTGCAGCAACAGCACAAGATGTGATTGCCGATTTAATTTCTTATATAGAGGTTAGTGAGTGAAAACACATTTCCTTAGACCAAGAGACGTTCCTGAGCTACAAATATGGGCTGAGGTATTTATATTTACCGCGCTTGCTTTAGGGCTGCCTGTATTATTTAACGCACAGGACCCATTTTGGACTGAGGGAGGGTTTTCGTGGCCTGTACTTGGCCCACTTTTAGTTTCTTTACGCTATGGCTTTTCAAAAGGCTTTATTAGTATTTTATGTTTGCTTGTTGGCCAACTTTTTTTACTTCAAGCAAATATTTTATCACCGCAAAGCGACTTCAATATTAACGCTATGATTGGCTACATCATTGTAATTATGATCACAGGCGAATTTAGAGATGTGTGGGAGCGTACTAATCAGCAGCAAAGTATTCAGCTTGAGTACGTAACAGATCGTCTTGAAACATTTACTCGTCAGTATCATTTAATTAATTCATCTCACGATAGAATTGAGCAAATGCTAGCTGGCCATACGTTAAGTTTACGTGAATCGCTACAAGCAGTAAGAACCTCTATCGGGCTATTAAAAGAAAGAAGACTTGATAGCGCAGCGCAAAAAATAATCGACTTGTTTGTTGAGTACGGTTCGCTAGAAAGAGCGGGGTTATATAAAGTTGAAAACGACAGTGTTTTAGAGCCACCACTTGCCTCTATAGGTAAAATGAGTCCAATAGCTAAAAACGATCCTCTTATATTAGCAATGATCGAAGAAAAAGAATTAGTATCGGTAAAAGACGGAAAAACATCATCGGGTATAAGTAAATACCATATGGCAATCCCACTTATCGACGTAAACAATACTATTTACGGCGCTATTTTGGTTGAAAGAATACAATTTTTTGCGCTTAAAAATACAACTCTAACATTACTTGCTGTAATGGCTGGGCATATAGGCGATTTACTTCGTCATGAAATAACAAACCCAGTAATGACGTATGAAGAGTCTCCATACTTTATTCGCCAAGTTAAGCGCGCAAATAAAGAAGCAAAACGATACAACATTCCATCGCAGCTACTAAAAATAAAAGCCAACAATATTACTGATAAATCGACTCAACTTATGAGTTATTTAAGTGAAGCCCGTCGTGGTTTAGACATTTATTTATATGATGATAAAAATCAGGTATTACTGCTATTAATGCCATTAGCTGATGAACTTGAAAAAGCAGGCTTTATTGCCCGAATGAACACTTGGTGTAAAGAGCGCACTGGTAGCACTTTAGCTGAGCTTGATATTGTTATTGAGCAACAACTTGCACTACCAATAAGCTCAGATGACATAAAGAGATTGGTTTCACTTTCATGATTATAATTATTGTAGCGGCTATTTTAGGGTGTATTTGTCAGTACTTTGCACTAATAGAAGTACTGGAAACACCTAATTGGTTTTTAGCTATACTATTGCATGCTATTGCTAGCATCCTTTTTGCTTTTGTTAGCTATTTCCTGATACCTAAAAAATACAAAACGACTCCCTATAGCTCTTTAGTACTCATGTTTTTATTGTTGTTTACATTGCCTGTACTTGGAATTATAGGCGTTGTAGTAGCGCTTACGTTTGCTCTGTGTAAACCACTCAAAAACGATGACATAGAAATTGAAGAGCATAAAATACCTGAGCTTCCTTTTGAAGCCAGAGCAATATCAGCAAACCCGACCTATTTTATGGGAGGACTTAAAGCAATTTTGAAGCACGCGAGTGAACCAAATAAACGTCTAAGTGCCGTAATGGCGGCTCGTCACATGAGTGACTCACAAGCTATTCCTATTTTAAAGCTAGCACTTAAAGATTTAGAAGATGATATTCGCCTACTCGCCTACTCAACCCTTGATGGTAAAGAAACCAAACTCAACGAAAAAATCAGTTTGTACCAGCAAGAAATAGCCATTACGACTAAGCAGCCAAAGTTAAGTAATTTACAAAAACAACTAGCCGAACTTTATTGGGAACTTAGCTACTTAGGTTTAGCACAAGGTCCGCTTCGTAAATACGTTTTAGAAAAAGCCGAAGCACTTGCACAGCAAAGTATTGAGCACGTAAAAACACCTGCAACCTTTATATTTTTAGGGCGTATATCTTTAGCCTTAAACAAATACGAAATAGCCCATGGGTACTTACTAAAAGCAACTGAGTCGGGCATGGCAAGGCGTCATGTTCTCCCTTATAAAGCCGAAGTTGCCTTTTGTATGAACAAGTTTGACGACTGTAAACGCTACTTAAAAGAACTCCCAGAACAACCTAAGGGCAGTGAATTACGTCATTTACAGGAGTATTGGCATGAGTAACAAAAATGCAGACATTTTACTGCTTTTAGAAGGTACTTACCCTTATGTGCGTGGTGGCGTATCTAGCTGGGTTCATCAAATAATTGAAGGGTTACCTCATTATAACTTTGAGCTTGTTTTTATAGGTGGAGCGCCAGAGCATTATGGCGAGATTCAATATACCTTGCCTGAAAACGTTACCAAGCTGCATGTTCATTATTTAGTACAAAATGATACCTCTGAAATAAAAGCTAAGCACGGGGTTAAATATAAAAAAGAACTTTTTGATTTTTGGCAGCAACTACAAAATTATTTTAGAGACTGTAACGAGCCAATCCCGAGTGAATTATTAAAGTTTGCATTTGAAACTTTAGCTAAAAAAGACGGTATTAACGAAGCCGACTTTTTATATAGTGAATCTTCATGGCAAGTACTCACTAATTATTATTCAACTTTTTGTGATGAATCCTCTTTTATTGACTTTTTTTGGTCATATCGCAATTTATATAAACCGCTATTTAAAATAGCCGAAATTGCACGAGGGCTTCCTAAAGTTAAACTTATTCACTCAATATCTACCGGGTATGCGGGTATTTTAGGATCTGGCGCCAGTGTAATAAGTAATACTCCCTTTTTGTTGACCGAGCATGGTATTTACACCAAAGAGAGAAAAATAGATCTTATTCAAGCCAGTTGGATCAAAGAGTCAGAACAAAGCCTAGGTAAAAACTTAAATACCGAGATGGGCTTTATTCGCCGTATGTGGATCAGCTTTTTTGAGCAAATTGGTCGAACAACATACCAAGAAGCAGATAAGATCATTTCGCTATACGACGGTAACAGGCAGCGCCAAATAAAAGATGGTGCAGCACCTGAAAAAGCATTTGTTGTGCCTAATGGCATTAAAACAGTGCGCTTTATTGAAGCGTTTGATCAGCGTCCAAAACAGATACCCCCGGTTGTTGGGTTAATTGGACGTGTAGTGCCTATAAAAGATATTAAAACCTTTATACGTGCGATTAAAGAAGCGCAATCGATATTACCAGAGGTCGAAGGCTGGATCATCGGCCCTTTCGAAGAAGATCCACAATACTACAAAGAGTGTGAGCTACTGGTAGGCAGCCTTGATTTACAAAACAGTGTTAAGTTTTTAGGTATGCAAGATATTACTAAAATTTTGCCTCAGCTCGGAATTGTAGCTTTAACCTCGATTTCTGAAGCGCAGCCTTTAGTGCTTTTAGAGGCAATGGCGGCTGGTGTGCCTGTACTTGCTAGTGATGTTGGCTCGTGCCGCGAAATAATCGAAGGCGGAACCGATGAAGATAAAGCATTAGGTAAAGCCGGTGAAGTTGTCCCAATTGCTTCTCCGAGCGACACAGCAAAGCAAATATCAAACATGCTAACAAATGAGCAAGCTTGGCTTGAGTATCAAAAAAGTGGTTTAGACCGCGTACAAAAATTTTATGACGAGAGCCACATGTTTGCCCGTTACGATAAACTTTATAAGGATACAATAGCATGGCTGGAATAGGTTTTGAGATACGAAAAATTCTCAAAAAAAATACCCTGCTCTCAGTTTTTGAAGCATACGGCTACGCAGGTTTAATAGGCTCAGGGCCTTGGTTGCTCTCTATTGTAGCGTTAATGCTTATTGGTATTTTAAGTTTAGGAATTGTATTACCTAAAGTACTTATTATTCAATTTTTAACGCTTGTTACCTACATGATGGCCGCCTCACTTATTTTAACGGGTGGTTTGCAGTTATTACTAACTCGATTTATTGCCGATTTATTTTTTCAAAAAGAAGAGGCAAAGGTACTGCCTAATTTACTTGGTGCACAGCTTATAACGACAATAGCCGCGTTATTGGTAGGCTTGGCTGTATGGCCTATGCTCCCTATACCCGTTGTTACTAAGATTATAATTTTAGGTGCCTTTGTAAGCTTATGTAATCAGTGGCTTGGCGCTATTTTTCTATCAGGTATGAAAGAATACAGGTTAATTTTAATAACCATGCTAAGTGGTTACGCCTTTATGGTATTACTTGCATACTTATTAAGAGACTGGCAGTTAGACGGCTTATTCCTTGCGTTTTTTGCAGGCGAAGCTCTGCTCTTTTTTAGCTTTTTGTTTATGATTATTCGCCGCTACCCTGGTGAAAAACTTATAAGCTTTGACTTTTTAAGCAATAAAAAAGTGTATTACAGCCTATTCTTTTGTGGTCTGTTTTATAACATTGGTGTGTGGGCTGATAAAATCATTTTTTGGTATTCACCAAGCACATCAATTCAGATTATTGGCACGTTAAGAGCCAGCCCAATTTACGACTTACCTATATTTTTAGCCTATTTGTCTATTATTCCCGGTATGGCAGTATTTTTAGTAAAAATGGAAACCGACTTTGTAGAAGAATACGACCGTTTTTACACAGCTATTCGAGAGGGTTCATCGTTAGAAGAGATTTACTATTTAAAAGATAATATGATCCAAACTGCACGTGCCGGTTTATACGATATATTTAAAATTCAAGGTATTACCGTTGCCTGCTTATTATTATGGGGCGAGCAAATACTTACCTTTATTGGTATTGATCCAAACTATAAAACGCTTTTATTTATTGATGTAGTTGGTGTGGGTGTACAAGTTATATTTTTGTCTATTTTAAATATTTTGTTTTATTTAGATAAACGCTCAACCGTCCTGTTTTTAGCGGGGCTATTTTTGGTAATAAACGTTGTTTTAACTTTGCTATCAATCGCTTTTGGGCCGCAGTTTTATGGTTACGGCTTTGCTCTCTCAACTATTGTTACCTCTGTTGTTGGGTTATTTTGGCTTTCTAAACAATTTGAAGATTTAGAATACGAAACGTTTATGCTGCAATAGCATAATATAAAGGCTGCTTATGCAACCTTTATATTTAAAGCTTTTCGTACAAAATTAAAATAATTAATTATTGGAAAGCGGCTGATACACACCATGTTTATAGCTCATATAAGCGCCTCAGTTTAAAGTAAAAAAGACTAGCTCAGTAAAGGTATAAAATTGTTATAAAACAAAGGACTTATAAAAACCAAGCTACCTTGGCTTAGCTAATCTCTTATACAATTAGACTTAGCTAGTTTAGCTTTATGCTAAATGAGGTAGCCGTTGCCATTACTTACTCACCCATCGCGCTTTAAAACCACGCGTATCAACATGTATAAATGCGCCTCTGTGCGACTTAGGCCCATAAATACCTAAACCACCTAGTAAACCTTTAAATGATTCACGTCTAGCTAACGACTCCACTATATCGGCCATCGCTTTAGCGTCACCAATTGAATGCTTACCGTCATTATTAATATCATCCATACGGTAGTTGCCATCGTTATCTATAAAAATATCGGCAGCATCACCAAATACATGTCGGCTAAGTTTTACATTGCCAATTGATTTGTTGTAGTACGGAGTTCTATAACCGCTCATAACCACCATATTACTAACCGGTATACCTTCTAAAATCAGTTCTTTGCGTATTTTTTCTAGTTTAAGTAACAACTTATTTTGTAAAAATAAATACTTTGGGTACTTACTTCGCTGCTTACTAACAAATTCCTTTAGTGAAAAGTGAGGTGATATTTTTACGTTTTCATTTTCAGGCGTTACCTTAACAAAGCCATCGGGCACTATGTAGTGTGAAGCGTCTTTAATCTGTGAAGGTTTAGGATAGTGCCCAATGTGGTAATACTTGAGCTTTCCTCCATCAACATTGTCTGCCGGTACTTTTACAAATACGTTGATTTTCATACGCTGTTTTTTATCGGGCGACTCAATAATTACCGTTGTTAAACCGGGCTCTTTGGGTGCTTGCCATTGCCAACGGTTGGTGTCTGTAAGCTTAGATTTCCCCTGAGTGTTAATTAGCGTGTAAGCATTTTTTGATTGCGCAAAAAGCACTTCAAACTCAACTTGCTCTTTGGGCATTAAAAATACTGAAAACACCGAATATGGCATAACTATATCGTTAACTTTTAGGCTAAATTCTGCATCTTCAAAGTTGGCTTTATTTTTTATATCAACTACTCGATGCGCAGGCTTTGTAGGCGCGGCAGCAAATACACTATTGCTAAATATAATTGTGAATATGGCGATAGAAATATAATGAATAAATTGCATAAACCCTCTCATTATCTATTTTTTAATAAAGCGGCAATCACCGACTGTTCATCATTTTTTAATAGCGCTTTTTTATCGCGTTGATATATGTCATCTCTAAAGTTAACCAGCTTATTTTCGTCAACCCATGCAGTCCAATAAACTAAATGAATAGGAAGAGGCTCATCTAAATAAAACGTCTGAGTACTGTTTTGAGCAAGTGCGCTGTCCATATTATTGAGTGTTTGCGCTTCTCCTTCGTACTTAATAATTTCACGCGCTAACGAAAAAGGCTTTTCTATTCTTATACAGCCATGCGATAAGGCTCGGTTTGCTTGGCTAAAGCGGTGCTTTGCTGGTGTATCGTGAACATAAATTGCTTCGGCATTGGGGAATAAATACTTAACTTCCCCTAGGGGGTTTTCTTCACCAGCACGTTTTACTAAAAAGTGATCAAATTGGTACGGCTTAATAGAATCCCAATCAATATTGCTTGGATTAACAGTTTGTGAGTCTAGGTAGCTGTTTTTTCTAATTTCAATATTATTTTTTACAAGATAGTCAGGATCCTCGGCTACCTTTGGAGCAATTTCTTTGGTGGCAATTGAGGTGGGTATACGCCACTCAGGATTAACTACAAACTTTTCTATTTCGTCACTAAATGCAGGTGTTTCCCAACTTGGTTTACCTACAATTACGTTATTTTTTAATTTTACATCGCCAGTTTTTACAAATCGTAAGCTGTATTCAGGAATATTTACATACACATATTGCTCATCACTTGCGCCTGCAAAATTAGTTATTCTATAAAAGTTAAGTTTTAATTTATCGAGTTTTTTCTGTGCAGGCACATTAAGCGATGCAAAAGTACGCTTGCCCACTCGGCCATCAACTTTTAAACCATGGCGGCTTTGAAATTGCTTAACAGCTTGCTCTATATCTTTATCAAACGTGCATATAGCTTCGTCGCATACATTACTTTTTAAGTCACGTTCTTGATATAAACGCTGTGCAAGTAAGCTCACCTCTTTATTATTACTACCCAGTTCAAGCAATTCATCGTTATATAAGTGTGTAAAACCACCGTTGTTAACTATTTCTTGATACCAATTAATCGCTTTTTCTGTACGCTCAATTAACTGCGCTGAATATTGGTCAAAGTAGTAGGTGTCATCAGCTTGCATGTACTTTTGTGAATTGTAAGTAGTTAGTGAAGAGTTAGCGAGTACCATACTCTCAAGCTCATTGGCAGCAAGAGTGGATGCTGAGCATAAGCCGCTCATGCCAATAAACAATGCAGTTTTTAATGTAAAACCCTTTGCTTTAGTAAGTGCTTGATTTGAAAATGACCCCTTCACTGTGTACCTCCTCGCTAAATATCGTTGATAAATGCTTTTGTACTTACCACTAAGTAGTACACTGGAGGTGCAACGGTAATGCCAAATTAAAGTTTCAAAATAAACAATTGAAATTTAATGACTTTTTAAAACCCCTTATTCTAAACGTTAATAAATTAAACTAGAGAATATGTAATTAATATGCTCAAGTGTGTAAAGTTGCTATGGCAATTAATCTTTTAAAAAAGCTAAAAAACCACGTTCATAACGACTCAAGTACTTTGTTTTTCGTGGTAATGAAAGGGACTCTCTCCACGCAGTTTGAGTATCTTCATCTTCTTTACACAGCGTAATTAAATCGGGATGCACATAAGATTTGCGTGCTATAGCGGGAGTATTACCAAGTTGCTCAGATACGCTATCAAGCATGCTTTTTAAACTAAGCGCCCCTTTAGCTTTAGCTAATTGTTTGAATGCAATAACGCTTGCTCGCCAAGTTCTAAAGTGTTTTGCACTAAACTCCTCGCCCATTATTTGCTGAATGTATTGATTTATTTCACTTGATGTTACATTTGTGCGCTCACCTTCATTTATATACTGAAATAAATGCTGCCCGGGTAAATCTTGTAAGTCTTTTATAACATGGCTAAGCACCCTGTCGGTTATATTTACTTCACGTTCCTTACCTGATTTGGCACGATATTTTAGCTGAATATTTTTGCCCGTTAGTTTTGCATGGCGTGTTCGTAATGTTGTAGCACCAAAACTTTTATTTTGCTTTACGTTACGCTCGTTACCTACCCTCAATGCACCTAAATCCATAAGTCTTACAACTGCCGCTAAAGTGCGCTCAATATTAAGCTCATCGCCTTGTAAGTCTGTTTCTAAACGCGCTCTTAACAAAGGGAGTTTATTACCAAATACTCCACATGCTTGGTATTTTTTTGCTTCTTGTTGCGCCCTAAATTCAGGATGGTAGCGGTATTGCTTTCGCCCCTTACTATCAAATCCTGTCGCTAAAATATGTCCGTTTTCTTCTGGGCAAAACCAAGCGTTTTTATAGGCAGGCGGAAATGCCAATCCATTCAAACGATCAATCACATTTTGCTCTTTTATTTGCTTACCGATTGGATCAAAGTAAAGCCAACTTTTCTGTTTAAGTTTACGAGTGATCCCTGGTAAATTATCGTCTACATAAATTAGCTTCATTAACCCTCCAGTTATATTTAAGCATGCGTCGAGCTTTAAAATGTATCACTTTAAAATAACCTTAAACTGAACAAGACTATTGATATATAATAAAAAACAAACAACAATTATAAATACTTAATATATATTAATAATTCTATTTAGGTTTTTGTAAAAGTAGGTAGAACTTACGTGCCAGCAGCGAGTCTATTACGATTAAACTTGATGCACTCGGCGCTAAAAGTAACTACTTTAGATAGATTTATTATCCTAAGTTCAGATTAATTACACTTTGTCCCCCGCAAGTGGGGTGCTGTTTAAATGGAGAATTCAATGGCTTTTGATTATGGATCGATTGATCTTGGACTAAAAAACCCCTTCAAACTGGAAGGTAAAGTAACAGCATTAAGAGGACTCATTGAGTCTATAGCAGGTATTAGTTTACTTGTTATTGCTGCGGGCTCTGTGAAAGAAGATACAACCGCAGGTTGGATTTTAATGGTGTTTGGCATGCTTATTTTAGCATTCGGCATTCGCTCACTATCGGCAGGTATTTATGCAACACTTAAATACTTTGTAGGTAGAAACCACCCAACTTCACTTGCTTATAACTACAGTAAATCGCAAGCATCAACCGCTCAAGAAGAACAAAAAGAAGTAGCCTACACAGCGCAATCACTTGAAGAAATGCTGGTTGGTCGTAAAAACAGTACATTTAAAGAGCCTAATGGTTTTTTATCACGCTTACTTCACAGCTTAATCCCTAAGCTATTGTTTCTACCATATCCTATTCGTAATGTTGCCCAGCGATTATTTGGCTCATGGGTAAGCACCTTTGTCGCCCTTATTGCTTATGGACTTGTTGCATTTGTATCTTTGTCGGGCTTTACCGGTGAAGCTGGGGAATTAGCATTTCCGGTTTATAGTGCAATATTAATGTTTTACGTGCTTTTTTCTTGGCGCTCTACAGGTAAACCTATCTCTCGAAATGCAGAAAAGAATATTGAAGCACTTGGTACTGGTGCGCTTGCTAAAATTATTTCTTTATCTTTTATTTTACCCATCGCTATTGGTCTTTCTATGTCATGGTTGATGAAAGAGCAGCACATTAGTAAACAAGAAATAGATAGCTGGCTTGAGCAACTACCTAGTCTTCATGCTGGAATGTACTTAATTGCAATTATTATATTAGCAACTCTAAGCTGTGTGCTTGCTTTTATCATGATTAAAGCGCGTTTAAATTCAGTTACCCCTTCAGCTGAAGTATCTGAACTACGTGAAAACTGGCAAGAGTCTGTTCATCCAGACGAGATTTTCATAAACCTCGATAACCTAGTAATGGCTAATCGCCGTTATAAAGAAGTACCTAACAGAGTTTACAGAGAATTAGACCCTAAGCTTCAAGAGCAAATAGAAGGTAAAGGCGGTTTTAAAGGTGAAATGATCCAAGAGATTCAGCCTAAACTGCACTCAATGGACTTAGGTAAAAACTTTACACTCGCGAGATTACTTGCTTTGGTGAGCGGTAACTTACTTTATATTGTAGCGTTAGCATTTACTGTACTTTTAGCGTATTCGTTTATTAATATTTACCATTACATTGATGCGGCAAATATTAATAGTTTTAAACAGGCATTTAATAACCAACATGTCATTCAATTTAGTGAGCTATTAATGACAAGCTTTCACTTATTGCTAATAGGCGTACTTATTAAAGCATTTGCGCAATTACTTGCAAACACAGCGCATCTATTTTTTGCAGAAATGCAATTTGAGTCACTGCTTGTGTACTTTAAATGTGAAGGCACTTTTACTGAGTCTAAAATATCAACAGGTACTGGTATTCACGATAGCACCCGCTCAGAAAATACTTTAGTACGCAGTAGCATAACGCCTTGGATTATTGTTTCTCGTGTTATCTCTACTACGTTTGCTGCAACAGGTATGAAAAACCTTGAACATCCTCGCCACATTATGGAAATGCATAAAGACGAAGGGCAATTACAAGCAATCAAAAAAGACGTTATTGCGTTCTTAAAAGACCGCGAATCTATCGCCTCAATCACCAGTGAGCGTGATTTAGGTAATGCGTCACAAATACATCAACTAAACCAACAAACGCGCGCTATACCTGCTCAGCAAGCGATAGCGAAAGATGATGAAGAAGCTGCCGGGTATTTAAGACAAGAAGAAAACTTATCTCCCGAGCCCAAGGGTTAATTAACCTCAAACCTAGATAACTTTTATAAATGCCACCTTGTTAACTTAGGTGGCATTTTTTTTAACCTCTATTCAATACTTTTTAACTTTATTACCTCTTTTGCACTCAACAACATGATTAATATTGGATTAGTTCACAAAGCCCTTGCTTTATGTGCCAAAACACAAATAATGAAAGGATTAATTACAGGGTAAGAATGAGGACAATGAGCTATATACTAACCACCCAATGTGCTGATGATGTAGGCTTAATAGCTAAAATTACAGGGCTTTGCCATAAAAATAATTTAAACATTACGCGTAACAACGAATTTGTAGATAAAGACGCGCAGCGGTTTTTTATGCGTACAGAGCTTACAGGTGAGCCACAAAGCGACTTTTTAGATCAACTACGCGCACTGTTGCCACAAGGCGCTAAACTTGCGCTACATTGCGGCGCAAAAACTAAAGTAGTTTTACTGGCAACTAAAGAAGCTCATTGTTTAGGTGGTATGCTGTTAAAGCAATTTGAACAAACTCTTAATATTGAAGTACTCGCTGTAATTGCTAACTATGCTGATTTAGAGCCGCTAGCTAAAGGGTTTGGTGTGCCATTTCATGTTGTATCGCACGAAGGATTAACCCGTAGCGAGCATGATAAAAAGGTAGGCGATTTAATTGCCAGCTACAACCCTGACATTATTGGCCTTGCTAAATACATGCGTATTTTAAGTCCTGAATTTGTGGGTCGATTTGAAGGTAAAATAATTAATATTCATCACTCATTTTTGCCTGCATTTATAGGTGCTAAACCTTATCATCAAGCATTTGAGCGCGGCGTAAAAATTATTGGTGCTACCGCTCACTTTGTTAATAATGAGCTTGATGAAGGTCCTATTATTTTGCAAGATGTAACCAGCGTTACACATGCGAATACCGCCGAAATGATGGCTAAAATGGGCAAAGATGTTGAAAAGACTGTGTTTTGTAAAGCACTTCAACTTGCCTCAGAGCATAAGCTATTTATTAATGGTAATAAAACCGTGGTGTTTTCTTAGCATTAATCCAACTGCTTAATTATTCTACACATAAAAAATGCCAGCATTGTTGCTGGCATTTTTTTATCATAAATAAGCTAATAACTTTTTAAATGTAAATTATGCCTGCTCTATTGGTTCGAGCTTTAATTTAGCGGCAATTAAAACGGCTTGGGTACGATTGTACACACCGAGTTTTCTAAATATGGCTGTAATGTGTGCTTTTACTGTCGCTTCTGATATGTGTAGTTCATAAGCAATTTGCTTATTAAGTAAACCTTCGTGCAAATATTGCAGCACTCGGTATTGTTGGGGCGTTAATGAGGCAACTTGCGCTGCTATTTCTCTATCTTCACCTTCAATTTCAGCTACTTTGTTTTTTAGCTCTTTTGGTAGCCATGTATCGCCTTCAAGTATTTGGTTAATCGCACTGGCAATATCATCAGACGATGATGATTTAGGAATAAAACCCATAGCGCCATAACCCATTACTTTAGAAACGATATTCACGTCTTCACTACCCGAAACAACGGCAATAGGTAAGCTTGGGTATTCTTCTCTAATACGAATAAGACCGTATAAATCACCATTACCTGGCATGTGAAGGTCTAGCAGTAATATATCAAGATCCTCTTGCTCGCTTAACACTTGCAGTGTGCTGTCAAAATCGGATGATTCAAAAACGGCTAAACCCTCAAATTTTGCGCTCAGTGCGCCCTTTAGTGCTTCACGAAATAACGGATGATCGTCCGCTATTAAAAACTGACTCATGGTTCACTCCTAATAAATTCGGCTGCCAGTTAGGTTTAAGACCTTTACTGACAGCCGATATACTACGTTTAGAATCAACTTGTAATCAAGTTTTTAACGCACATTTAACGATTTAATCTGTTCTCGATTAGTTCATCGACAACTGAAGGATCGGCAAGCGTTGACGTATCACCGAGTTGTTGGTGCTCATTTGCAGCGATTTTACGTAAAATACGACGCATAATCTTGCCTGAACGTGTTTTTGGCAAACCCGGTGACCATTGAATCATATCTGGAGATGCAATTGGGCTGAGCTCTTTACGAACCCAATTACGTACCTCTTTAGTTAATTCATCGCTTACTGTTATACCTTCGTTAGGCGTAATGTAAACATAAATACCTTGGCCTTTAATATCATGCGGGTAACCTACAACAGCAGCTTCTGCTACCGCTTCATGCGCAACTAACGCACTTTCAATTTCGGCAGTACCAAGGCGGTGCCCAGACACATTAAGTACATCGTCCACACGACCTGTGATCCAGTAATAACCATCTTCATCACGACGACAACCATCGCCTGTAAAGTAAACTCCTGGGTAGGCGCTAAAATAAGTTTGTTCAAAACGTTCATGGTCGCCATAAACAGTTCGAGCTTGCGATGGCCAACTATCTAAAATAACTAAATTACCATCTACGGCACCTTCGAGTGTATTACCTTCAGCATCAAATAATGCAGGCGCAATACCAAAAAATGGATGTGTTGCAGAACCTGGTTTTGTATCAGTAGCACCCGGAAGTGGTGTGATCATAATGCCACCGGTTTCTGTTTGCCACCATGTATCAACAATCGGGCAATTAGATTTACCAATACTCTCGTAATACCATGTCCACGCTTCTGGATTTATTGGCTCACCTACTGAACCTAAAATACGTAAACTATCGCGATGTGACGAAGCTGTAGGCTCATCACCTTTAGCCATTAGTGCTCTAATTGCTGTAGGGGCGGTATATAAAATAGTAACACCGTGTTTATCAACTACTTCGCCCATACGCCCTGCAGTTGGATAAGTGGGTACACCTTCAAATAAAACCTGAGTACAACCGTTTACTAATGGCCCGTACGCAATGTAACTGTGGCCTGTGATCCAACCTACATCGGCACTACACCAATACACATCATCTTCTTTTAAATCAAATACGTATTCATGTGTCATTGATGAGTAAACTAAGTAGCCACCTGTAGTATGTACAACACCTTTAGGCTGACCAGTAGAACCTGATGTATACAATATAAACAAAGGATCTTCAGCATTCATTGGCTCTGGCTCACACTGTGCTGGTAAGTCAGCAACTAGCTCGTGCCACCATATATCGTGCTCATTCCAATCAACTTCACCGCCTGTTAATTGGTGCACAATAACGTGTTCAATTGTGGTTACAGTTTCTTGCGCTACCGCTTCATCTACATTTGCTTTTAATGGAACACAATTTCCTGCTCTGCGTCCCTCATCAGAAGTAATAACAACCTTAGCGCCAGAATCTCTAATACGATCAGCAATAGCCGATGGTGAAAAACCACCAAATACAACAGAATGAATAGCACCAATACGTGCACAGGCTTGCATTGCATACACCGCTTGTGGGGTCATTGGCATATAAATAGCTACGCGGTCACCTTTTTGTACACCCAGTTTTTTTAAACCATTGGCAAATTTAGCCACTTCATCATGAAGTTTTTGATAAGTAATGTTCTCACTTTGAGAAGGATCATCACCTTCCCAAATAAGCGCAATTTTGTCTGCTTTCGTTTTTAAGTGGCGGTCAATACAGTTGTAAGACGCATTTAAATAGCCATCTTCATACCATTTAATACTGATGTGGCCTTTATCAAAAGAGGTGTTTTTAACTTTAATGTAAGGAGTAGACCAATCGAGGCGTTTGCCATGCTCACGCCAAAAACTTTCAGGGTCATCAATAGATTGCTTATAAAGCGTATTATATTTATTTTTATCAATGAGAGTCGCATCTTTAATATGCGCAGGAACTGGATAGATACTTTGTGACATCTTCGTCTCCATTTAAATTACTTGCCTTAAGCTTTTATCAAGGATTACTCAGCAGTACTTTATTAAGTATTAGACCTTAGTTGTACTCTACTCCAATTTGCTCATTTGTAGTTTATAATCCACCTGCTTTCAATTTTTTTACATAAATAATACAACGCGTTAAATGTAAGTAAATGCAAACTAATCAACTCTAAAACCTTAGTCTTATAGACCAATAGGTAATTGAGTAAATATTGCACATATTCAAAAGTGTTTGTGCACTTTAATAAAGATATTTGCGGTATTACTTGCTAAAGCTTTATTTAACGAATGAAAACAATATGTGTATTGAGAAGCCAAACTAACACCCTTTTTTATTCGTAAGTAATACTAGTAGCAAGTAATACAACCTTACATGAAAAAAAAAGCAACAAACAACAAGTAGCCTATAAAGGACACCACAATGAAATTTACCCCATTAAAAACATTAGCAGCAAGCGCTGTATTATGTGCACTATCAAGCACTGCTTATGCAGCGACTGCCGCAAAAATTGGTGATACGGAATTTACTTACGGTGGATACATTAAACTCGACTCTATGTGGAGTGATTATTCAGCGGGTGCGCCTGCAGGCTCAAACGTAGGTCGTGACTTTTACGTACCAAGTACGTTAACAGTTGGCGATGATAACAGCTCAGATGCTGTATTTGATATGCATGCTCGTGAGTCACGTTTTAACTTTGGCACAGCCACTGTTATGGATAACGGTAAAACCGTTAATACTAAAATTGAAATTGACTTTTTGGCCTCGGCTGCTGGCGGTAATGAGCGAGTTTCAAATTCTTACGCCCCGCGTATTCGCCATGCCTTTGTGACTTACGATGGTTGGTTATTTGGTCAAACATGGTCTAACTTCCAAAACGTGGGGGCGCTTGCTGAAACGCTTGATTTTGTAGGCCCTGCTGAGGGCACTGTGTTTGTGCGTCAATCGCAAATTAAATACACCACTGGCGCATGGTCGTTTTCATTAGAAAACCCAGAAAGTACAATTTCTACTACTAGCGGTATGGTAGTAACTGATGATGCATCATTGCCTGACTTTACAGCTCGTTACACACACAAAGCCGATTGGGGTAACATTGTGGTTGCAGCGCTTGCTCGCCAACTTACTTATAAAGTAGGCAGTGTTGATGCAGATGAAACTTCTTTTGGTATTAGTGCATCAGGTAAAATAAACCTTGGTGAAGACAACCTTAAGTTTATGCTTACTCAAGGTAAAGGCTTAGGCCGTTACGTAGGCTTAAACGTTGCACATGGCGCAGTACTTAATGGCGATGAACTAGATGCGATTGATTCGACTTCTGGTTTTGTTGCTTACCAGCACAAGTGGACAAGCCAATGGCGTTCAACGTTCTTATATTCATTCTTCAGTGCTGATAACAACACTGATTTATTAGCTATTTCTGGTGATCCGACTGAATCAAGCCAAAGCTATAGCGCTAACATTCTATACTCACCGGTTAAACGTCTAACTTTTGGTGCTGAGCTAAAGCATGCTGAGCGTGAAACTGAAAGCGGCGTTGATGGCGATTTAGACCGCTTACAGTTTTCTGTTAAATACTCTTTTTAATAGCTAAAAAGCTAACTACTTTAAAAAGCGGCCTAGGCCGCTTTTTTTGTAATTCAATTTAAGTTAAAAAAACAACCATATTTTTATAAGCCGTATCGTTTATCCTAATCATAATATTATTTACAGGCTAAGTAATTTCCCCTAAAACAGCGCTAACGCGTTTGCAAATGATAATAGTTTTTGTTTGAGTTTATTGATTCTAAATAGTAGAATGTCCCAATTATTTAAATAAACACAAATAATATTAAATATTAATTAAGGGAAAACATGAAACTCAATCGCACTTTTGCACTTTCTTCATTAGTTTTAGCCATGGGCTTTTCAGCTCAAGCACAAGAAACATCAACCAAAAATACAGTTGAAAATAACAACGAAACAATGGAAGAAATATTAATAGTTGGTGTACGTCAAGACCGAGTTAGCCAAGGTGCTACTGGTTTAACTATGGAACTTAACGAAACACCACAATCTATTAGTGTAATAGGCGCAGAGCAACTTCAAAACTTTGCAGCAAACAGTATTAATGACGCAATGAAAATGGCAACGGGTATTACTGTAGAACAAGGTGAAACTAACCGTACACGATATACATCACGTGGTTTTGATATTAAAAGCACACAAGTTGATGGAGTTGGACTGCCTAATAACTGGGGCCTTGTTACAGGTGCAATGGAAAGTTATGGTTATGAAAAAATAGAAGTTATTCGTGGTGCTAATGGGCAATTAACAGGCGTTGGTAATGCTGCGGGTACAATTAACTATGTTCGAAAGCGTCCGACAAATGAGAATGAAGGTGAAGTAAGCATTTCTGTAGGTACTTATGGTTTAAAGCGCTTACAAGCTGATTATTCATTTTTATTAACAGATTCTGGTAGCTGGGCTGCACGTGTTGTTGGTGCTGCAGAAGGCTCTGATTCATACCTTGATGGTTTAGAAAACGATCGTACTTACTTCTCTGCTGTAGTTGATGGACAACTTACTGGTAATTCAACACTTTCATTTGGTGCTTCACATCAAGATGCCAATACAGATGGAACCATGTGGGGAGGATTACCACTTTCATATGCCGATGGTACACAAGCAGAGTGGGATGTAGGTACTAGTACTACTCAAGAGTGGACTAAATGGGATACGCTTAATACCACAGCTTTTATTGAATATACTTATGTATTCGATAATAATTGGGAAATTAAAACAACTTATAATTACCAAGACTCAGAAGATCAAAGCAAATTACTTTATCTTTACGACCCTTATGGAATGTTTGATAGTGAAACTAATTTAGGTTTAGCCAGTCTTCCTGGACGATATGATACAGAGTTCTCAGCTGATTTGTTTGATATAACGGCTAAGGGTGAATACAGCTTGTTTGGTCAAGAGCATGAGTTAATGCTTGGTGGAAGTATTTCACAAAGCACATCCTACTCTTTTACTAACTCTTACGATGCTGGAACGACAGAAGCTTATGGTTTAGCTCCTGCTTTTCCATATGCTTTAGATGCGATCGCTGAACCTATTTGGGGCGAGCAAACTAAATATGCTGATATTGATGTTACTTTGAAGCGTTTTTTTGGTTCAACTAAATTAAATCTAACAAGTGACATATTTGTTATTGCAGGCTTTAACGCTATCGATTATGAGCGCACAGGTTTTAGTCAAGGCGTTGATATAGATAATGATGAAAGTGAGATAAGCCCTTACCTAGCAACAACGTATGCAATTAATGATGATGTTAACTTATATGTAAGCTACTCCGATATTTATCAACCACAAGAACAATACGACTACGATGGTAATTTTTTAGATCCAAGTAAAGGTGTTAATTACGAAGTAGGTGTTAAAACTCAATGGTTTGATGATCAACTACTTGCAACCTTTGCAGTATTTAGCGCAAAACAAGATAACATCGCAACTTATGCTGGGCTAAATGCATCTGGGTTTACTTACTATAAAGGAGCAGATCAAGATACTCAGGGCTTTGAATTAGAATTAACAGGACAAATAACTGATGATCTAAACGCTGTATTTGCTTATACATACTTAGATATCAATGATGATGCTGGTGATAGCTCTCATGAGTGGGAGCCTGAAAATGTTGTTAATTTTTCATTAGATTATACGCCACCTCAACTACCTCAGTTCCAATTCGGCTTAGCCGGTAAATGGCAATCAAAAACAGCAAATATAGCCAGTAATGTTAAGCAGGATTCTTATTTACTTATGAACGCATTTGCTCGATGGGATGCTAGCGAAGACTTATCGATTCAAGCTAACATTGATAACATCGCAGATGAAAAACATATTACTAGCTTAGCCAATGTTGGTTTTTATGGCTCACCTATTAGCGGTAAAGTTAGCTTAACTTATCGCTTTTAAAGTTCTATTTTAATTAGTGCGCATTCTTAATTATTAGAGAATGCTTTTACCCGATTAAAATGTATAGCGTATATTTTTACCTGCTTTAAATTTTGAATAAACAAAAAAGCGCTAATCATTACTGATTAGCGCTTTTCAAAGCTCGGGTCAAATCAAGCTTAAAAACTCATTTGGGTGCAGTTTAAAGGTCTGGATCGTCGCCTAACTTATCTTCACCGTCTTCAGGTTCAATAGTTGCTTTTAGTAAAAGCATTTCGCGTAACTTACCTTCAATCTCATCTGCAATTTCTGGGTTTTCTTTCAAAAACTTAATTGAGTTAGATTTACCTTGGCCAACCTTGTTGCCACTGTAACTGTACCAAGCACCTGCTTTTTCAACAATTTTATGCTTAACACCTAAATCAATTAACTCGCCTTGCTTAGAAATACCTTCGCCATACATGATGATAAATTCAGCTTGTTTAAATGGCGGCGCTACTTTGTTTTTAACAATTTTAACGCGGGTTTCGTTACCAACAACTTCATCACCTTCTTTCACCGAACCAATACGACGAATATCAATACGTACCGATGCGTAAAACTTAAGTGCATTACCACCCGTTGTTGTTTCTGGGTTACCAAACATAACACCAATTTTCATACGGATTTGGTTAATGAAAATACATAACGTGTTAGAACGTTTAATATTACCAGTAAGCTTACGTAATGCCTGTGACATTAAACGTGCTTGTAAGCCCATGTGCGAGTCGCCCATGTCGCCTTCAATCTCAGCTTTTGGTGTAAGTGCAGCAACCGAGTCAATAATAACGACGTCTACTGCGCTTGAACGTACTAACATGTCACAAATTTCTAGTGCTTGCTCACCTGTATCAGGTTGAGATACAAAAAGGTCATCAATATTTACACCTAGTTTTTGTGCATATACAGGATCAAGAGCATGCTCAGCATCAATGAAGGCACATGTTTTACCTTCTTTTTGAGCTTCTGCGATAACTTGTAAAGTAAGCGTTGTTTTACCAGATGACTCAGGACCATACACTTCAACAATACGTCCCATAGGTAAGCCACCTATGCCTAAGGCAATATCAATACCTAGTGAACCTGTAGATACAGATTCAATATTTAACGCTTTGTTATCACCCAATTTCATAATTGAGCCTTTACCAAATTGACGTTCAATTTGTGATAGTGCTGCGTCTAACGCTTTTTGTTTGTTATCGTTCATTTTGTTCTCCAATCCAGCTAATGCGAACAAGTATACTGTATGAAATCACAGTATCAAGCTAATTTTTTCATTTTATCTCATCTATTACACTTTTTAATGCAAATACAATAGCTTGCAGCCTTACTTGAGCCCTATCACCAGTAAATATTTGTTTAAAGGTCAGTACTTTGTCATCAATTTGTATGCCAAACCATACAAGTCCAACAGGTTTACCTTCTGTCGCCCCGCCAGGCCCTGCAATGCCCGATACAGCTATAGATATATTAGCGTTTGTTGCTTTAATAGCACCTACTGCCATTTCATGGACTGTTTGCTCGCTCACAGCACCGTATTGATTTAATGTACTAGCACTAACATTGAGCAAATCTTGCTTTGCTTGGTTACTATAAGTGACAAATGCACGGTCGATATAAGCTGAACTTCCAGGTGTATCGGTAAGCGCATAACTCACTCCGCCACCAGTACATGACTCAGCAGTAGTGATCCATAAGCATTTATCCGTTAAAATAGCGCCTAATTGCGCAGCAAGTGTTTTAATCTCTTGATGTAATTCCATATTCAGCCTTTGGGTAAATACATGTCGTTTGATCTTTATGCACCACACACTATAAAACAACAAACCCCTATGATGCAGCAGTATCTAAAAATAAAATCAGAGCATCGCGATATTTTATTGTTTTATCGTATGGGCGATTTTTACGAACTTTTTTTTGATGACGCTAAACGCGCCGCTCAATTACTCGATATTTCGCAAACTCATCGTGGTAAAGCTGGCGGCGATCCTATCCCTATGGCGGGCGTACCCTACCATGCGGTAGAAAACTACTTAGCACGTCTAGTCCAAATGGGTGAATCAGTCGCTATCTGCGAACAAGTGGGTGACCCCGCAACCAGTAAAGGCCCCGTTGATCGAAAAGTAGTGCGTATAGTTACACCCGGTACAATTTCTGATGAAGCGCTTTTACAAGAGCGTCAAGACAATCTCCTTACCAGTGTTTGGCAAAGTAAAAAAGGCTTATACGGTATTGCTTATTTAGACATTAACTCTGGTCGTTTTAATATTGTCGAAGTAAATACCGACGAAGCCTTTAGCTCAACTATTCAACGCCTATCACCAGCAGAACTTCTGTATAGCGAAAGCTTTGAGAACATTCATTTAATTGAACATATAAAAGGTGCCCGCCGTCGCCCAGAATGGGAGTTCGATTTAGATACGGCTCAGCACTTATTATGCGATCAGTTTGGTACTAAGGATTTAGTGGGTTTTGGGGTAGATAAAGCCCACAGCGCGCTTGTTGCTGCAGGTTGTTTAATGCAATACGTAAAAGATACACAACGTATTGCATTGCCGCATATTCGTGCAATTACGCTTGAGCACAACGAGCACGCAGTTATTTTAGATGCCGCAACACGTAAAAATTTAGAGCTTACCGTTAATCTATCGGGCGGGTTTGAAAATACACTTGCTCAAGTACTTGATAAAACAGCAACGCCAATGGGTTCTCGCTTACTTAAGCGCCGTATTCATACACCAATTCGTAATAAAGACGAGCTAAATTCACGTTTAAATGCAATTAGTGCAATTTTAGATGCGCAGCTTGGCGGTGAATTACACGAATCATTAAAAGAAATTGGTGATGTAGAACGTGTTATTGCACGCCTAGCTTTATGCACAGCTCGCCCGCGCGACTTAACTCGCCTGCGTAGTGCTCTACAAGCACTTGCACCACTGCATACTTTGTTAGCTGACGCTAACGATCCTCGTATAGCAGGTATTATCAAGCACTCGCCTGAACTCCCTGATTTACGAGAATTATTAGAACGTGCAGTTATCGATAACCCACCGGTACTAATTCGTGACGGTGGTGTTATTGCCCCTGGTTACAACAGTGAGCTTGATGAGTGGCGTAACTTAAGCAAAGGTGCCACCGATGTACTTGAACAGCTTGAACAACGCGAGCGTGAACGTACAGGAATTAGTACATTAAAAATTGGCTATAACCGAGTACACGGCTTTTTTATAGAAGTAAGTAGAGCTAACGCGCACTTGGTTCCAGCCGACTACATTCGTCGCCAAACGCTTAAAAATAACGAACGTTACATTATTCCAGAGCTTAAGGAACACGAGGATAAAGTACTCGGTAGCCAATCAAAAGCCTTAGCGCTTGAAAAGCAACTATACGAAGAGTTGTTTAGATTTATTGCTCCACACATAGAGCAACTTCAAATGATGGCAGCAGCACTGGCCGATTTAGATGTGTTAAATAACTTGGCCGAACGTGCACTTGCACTCAATTATGCAAAACCAGAACTGTGCGATAACGACAATATAAGCATTAAGCAAGGTCGTCACCCTGTTGTTGAACAAGTAATGAAAGAACCATTTATTGCCAACCCTGTTGAATTAAACAGCCAACGTAAAATGTTGATTATTACGGGTCCAAACATGGGCGGTAAATCAACCTATATGCGCCAAACAGCACTTATTGTATTAATGGCTCACATTGGCAGTTATGTACCTGCAGACAGCGCTAAAATAGGCAATATCGATCGCATATTTACACGTATTGGTGCTAGCGATGATTTAGCATCAGGTCGCTCAACCTTCATGGTAGAAATGACCGAAACAGCGACTATTTTAAATAATGCCACGGCGCAGTCTTTAGTGTTAATGGATGAAATTGGTCGCGGTACAAGTACCTACGATGGGCTCTCGCTTGCGTATGCAACAGCCGATCATTTAGCGTCAAAAATATCAGCTAAAACATTATTTGCTACTCACTACTTTGAGTTAACAGAACTTGCTGAACAGACAACAGGTCTGGTCAACGTGCACCTTGATGCAATAGAACATAACGATACAATCGCCTTTATGCATACAGTACTTGATGGCGCAGCAAGTAAGAGCTTTGGCTTACAGGTAGCTGCTCTTGCAGGTGTGCCAAAAGCTGTGATTGCACAAGCAAAGCAAAAACTTAAGTTGCTTGAAAATCATCAAAGCTTTACTGCACCAAATACAGAGCAGCAAGCCTTTACTTTTAATAACGAAATTGCACAAAGTACACCTTCAGAAGTTGAAGAGCAGTTAAGTGCAATTGACCCTGATAATTTATCGCCACGCCAAGCGCACGATTTGTTATATAAACTAAAAGCATTGTTGTAATTTATATCATCTGATTTACAAGCATAAAAAAAGCCGAAGAATAAATTCTTCGGCTTTTTAACACACATAGTCTCTTAAACTATTTAACTAGTTACGAAAACTGATTAAACAAGCTATCTGTACTTAAACCTTCTTGTTGCAAAATGTCTTTTAGACGACGTAATGCCTCTACCTGAATTTGTCTTACACGCTCACGTGTTAAGCCTATCTCACGACCTACATCTTCAAGTGTTGATGGCTCATAACCAAGCAATCCAAATCGACGTGCCAATACTTCACGTTGTTTAGGGTTTAATTCCCCTAACCAGTCTACAATATGTTTATTAATATCATTATTTTGTACTTCGCCTTCAGGGCCAGCACTTTTTTCATCTGGGATGATATCAAGTAGTACACTGTCGTTTTCGACACCAATAGGCATGTCTACTGATGCAATTCTTTCGTTTAAACGTAGCATTTTAGTAACGTCTTCAACGGGTCTATCTAGGCAAGCTGCAATTTCGTCAGCTGTTGGCTCATGGTCAAGCTTTTGAGTTAACTCACGCGCTGTACGTAAATACACATTAAGCTCTTTAACTACATGAATAGGTAAGCGAATGGTACGCGTTTGGTTCATAATGGCACGTTCAATTGTTTGACGTATCCACCATGTAGCGTAAGTAGAGAATCTAAATCCACGCTCAGGGTCAAATTTTTCAACTGCGCGAATTAAGCCTAAGTTACCCTCTTCAATTAAATCAAGTAGAGCAAGGCCGCGATTATTGTAACGACGTGCTATTTTAACAACCAAACGTAAGTTACTTTCAATCATACGTTTACGTGAGGCTTCACACCCTCGAAGTGATTTGCGAGAAAAAAACACTTCTTCTTCAGCACTAAGCAAAGGAGAAAAACCAATTTCGCCTAAATAAAGTTGAGTTGCGTCAAGATTTTTAGTTACTTCTTCTTTAGCAAAGATTTCATCGTCGTCTACTTTATCTAGTAGAGCTGTGCTTTCATCAACATCGATGTCATCGAACTTTTCGTCAGTCGTAGTATGTTTGTCAAGTTTTGCTGCGCTAGCCATAAGCCTTCTCCCGAGCAATTATCAATACCTAAAAATTAGGGTAGGTATTTAGCAGGATTGACAGCTTGCCCTCGGTAGCGAATTTCAAAGCGAAGCGCGGTGACCGGAGATTCTGAATTACCAATTTCTGCTATTTTTTGTCCTGCCTTAACTTTCTGCTTTTCTTTAACAAGTAATTTCGAGTTATGTGCATAAGCACTTAGGTAATCATCATTATGTTTCAATATGATTAAACTACCATAACCTCGAAGGGCGTTACCCGCGTATACCACTGTTCCTTGTGCCGCAGCTAAGACTGAAGCCCCTTTGCGATTAGTAATCTGTAAACCTTTATAACCGTTTTCCTTATTAGAGAAGCGTTTGGTAATTTTGCCCTGTGCAGGCCAAAACCACTTAACTTTACTGCTCGACAAACGTTTAGTATTACTAATTTTGTTACTGGCTTGTTTCTGAACATACTCTCGTTGTTTTGGAGGATCAAGCTCTTTCTTTAAAATTTTGTTATTTTTTTGTGATTTTTTTATAGACTTTTTACTCGAATTCGTATAATTTCCATCCCTTTTTGTTTTTTCGGGCTTAGGGAGTAAGGAGATGTTTTGCCCTGGGAAAATTGTGTAAGGTGATGGAATTGAATTGTTTTTTGCAAGTAATCTAAAGTCTTGCCCAGCACTAAAGGCAATAGAGTAGAGCGTATCTCCTTTTTGTACTTTATAGCTAGCCCCATTTATGTTAACAGTATGACCTAAATCATTAACATTATTATTTAAGCTACTAACAGGTGCAGGAACATGGCGAGAAGAGCAACCAAAGAGAAAAATACTAATAAATATAGTTACATACAGTAAACACTGTTTATTCATTGTATTTTTCCCCTAAATTAGAAAATTGATATTTTTAACGCTTAACGCAATAAAAAGTAAGCTAGCGCAATTAATACCACTAATCCCCAACCAAGTATTTCAATATACTGACGTAATTTTCGCTCCATTTGAGCTCCGCCCCACTTCATTAAGGCTGAAACTAAAAAGAATCGCGCACCGCGCCCAATGGCTGATGCTATTAAAAATGGCAAAAATGCCATTTGTAAAACGCCTGCGCCAATCGTAAATACTTTATATGGTATAGGCGAAAAACCGGCTAAAAACACAACCCAAACACCGTAATCCTTAAACCAGTTTAGCGCTATATCAAACTTTTCTTGCCAGTGCATTTGTGCAATCAATGGCTCTACAACGGGTTCAAATAGCCAAAAACCAAGTAAGTAACCAACCACTCCACCAATAACCGATGCTATTGTGGCAAAGCTTGCAAATCGCCATGCTTTGTTTGGTTGCGCAAGTGACATAGGTGCAAGCATTACATCGGGTGGTATCGGGAAAAAAACTGATTCTGCAAAGCTCATCGCAGCTAAGTAACGTTCCGCATGACGGTGTTTTGCCCACACTAGGGCCATATCGTATAACTTGGTAAACAACTTCAAAATGAATTCCTATTCAATATCGCCAGGTACTAACGGCACAAATCTAACGGGAGCAATAACATGCTCTTTATAATTATCGCCTTTGCGGATAACCATTACTAATTTTTGAACGCTCTCACCAATGGGCGCTAATAACACGCCACCATCGGCCAACTGAGCAAGTAAATCTTGCGGAACTTTAGAGGCCGCAGCAGTCACTATAATACCATCAAACGGCGCTTGTGATTGCCAGCCTTGCCAACCATCACCATGCTTCATGGTTACATTATATAAATCGAGTTGCTGCAAACGTCTTTTTGCCTGCCACTGAAGTGTTTTAATACGCTCTACCGAGTAAACCTTTGCAAACGTTTTGGCCAATATTGCAGTTTGATACCCAGATCCTGTACCTATTTCTAGCACTTTATTGAGCACACCAGCTAAACGAAGTAGCTCTGTCATGCGCGCTACTATGTAAGGCTGAGAAATTGTTTGCCCTTGCCCAATAGGGAGCGCTGTATTTTCATAGGCTTTGTGTTTTAGCACATCATCTATAAAAATATGGCGCGGAATATCAGCTATAGCACTAAGTACTTGCGTATCTTCAACACCTTCACGCTTTAGTAAGTCAGAAAGCGCTTTTGCACTGCGGGTATAATTAGCGAGCACGATTAATCTCCAAATCGGCTAACCATTCTCCTACTGCCTTTAAGCTATCTTTAGCTGTCATATCAACACTCAGTGGCGTAACTGAGGCATAGCCATTATTGATTGCGTAAAAGTCGGTGCCTTCACCAGCATCGCTTTCGGTGCCAAGCGATCCATACCAATAAATATCACGGCCCCAAGGATCGGTTTGTTTCGTCATCGTTTCGGCTTTATGACGAGCACCTAAACGTGTTACTTGCACCCCTTTTAATTCACTTAATGGAATATCTGGCACATTAATATTTATTATTTGATCTTTTGGAAGCGGATGCGAAGCCAAGCCTTTAATAATATTGACGGTAACTGCAGCGGCTGTTTCAAAATGATCGCCATTATGTGAGCAAAGCGATACCGCAATTGCAGGCAGACCTAAATGGCGACCTTCAGTTGCAGCGGCAACAGTACCGGAATAAAGCGTGTCATCGCCTAAATTAGCACCATGGTTAATACCTGCAACAACTAGATCTGGCTTTTCATCAGCTAACTGATTTACACCTAAATGTACACAATCAGTGGGTGTGCCATTAACCGACATAAAACCATTTTCGAGTGTAGTTGCTCGTAGCGGGTTCATAAGTGTTAAAGAATTACTCGCGCCACTACAGTTGCGATCAGGTGCAACAAGGGTTACATCTGCAATTTGTATAAGCGCCTGATATAAAACCGCAATGCCTTTGGCATTTACGCCATCATCGTTACTTAACAGTATCTTCATTTATGCCATTATCCTTTTCTTTGCGCTCTCGAGGGCTAGCATCTGTGTAATCCACTAGCTCACGTAATAATGCGGTTGCAAAACACCCTTTTGGCAAACCAAAGCTTAGTTTTAGTGTGGTTTCATCAAGTGTTTCAACAGTTAAGTTTTGTGGAATTAAGCGCAGCATTCGGCGCTCATTTTTAAGGCCTAACTCACCTAAGCCATCACACCATGTTTGATATGGTTCGAGCCATACTTTTTCTTGCTCGGTTAAGCCTTTTTCACTTTTACCCACCATAGGTGCCGACATCATAATATCGCCAGTGGCTAATCGCTCTATGTTTTCGTCGTTAATTGCATCTTCAAAAAATGCATTACTGCCGCTGAGCATAAATACTTCACGGTGCATTGTTTTAGCTAAACCGTGTTCGGCTACACGTAAATTTACTATTTGATTAAATACATGCGAACGCGCTGCTGAAATAATAATACCGCGCAGCTTTTTATCGCGAATGCGCTCCCCGGCAAACATTTTTTCAGCCATTACTAAGTTATGGCCGCCATGTCCAAAACGCTGCTCGCCAAAGTAATTAGGCACACCTGCGCGTACTGCGTTAATACGGCATAAAATATCAAGCGGCTTGGTTACGTTACGAAGCGTAATAGTAAATTTATTGCCTTTGTGACAACCCGTACGTAATTTACGGTCGTGGCGCTGTTGCGACACAATAAAAATACTCTCGCTATTTAAATCGCTAAAATCGATAGGTTTTTTAATTGGCACCTTTACACTAAACCACTGCGAGCACACACCGTGGCGATCTTTCATACCTGCGTAACTTACGTCTCGCGGTGAAACACCTGCACGCTGGGCAACAAGCTTTGCAACATATTGCGTGTTTTCGCCCTTTTTAACTACCTGCAAACACACGTGTTCGCCACTGCCGGTAAATTCTATACCAAGATCTTCATCAACCATAAAGTCTTCAGCAGTTGTTTTAAAGTCTGCTTTAGAAAGCGGTGCACCGTATAAATAATTTAAATCGCTCATGCGTTTTTTGTACTCGTAAGCTCTTTACTCATAATAACCACAGCATGGCTTGATATACCTTCCCTGCGTCCTTCAAAGCCTAGCTTTTCGGTTGTAGTGGCTTTAACATTTATTTGGCTAAGGTCACAATTTAAATCGCTGGCTAAATTAGCGCGCATAGCTTGAATATGTGGCAGCATTTTTGGCGCCTGTGCAACAATAGTCACATCGCCATTGCCAATTACATAACCTTGCTCTTTAGCTAAGCCCACCACATGGCGAAGTAAAATACGGCTGTCGATATTTTCATACTCGCTTGCCGTATCTGGAAAGTGCTTACCAATATCACCCATTGCAAGTGAGCCTAAAATAGCATCGCATAATGCATGAATAGCAACATCACCATCTGAGTGCGCTAAAAAGCCCTGTGGGTAATCAATTTTTTCACCACAAATAGTTAACGGGCCTTCGCCGCCAAATTTATGTACGTCAAAACCATGGCCAATTCGTATCATAATGCACTCTCGTTTTGTTGTTTGTGTAATAAAAACCCAGCCAAATCTAGATCCTCTGGCGTGGTTATTTTAATATTATCGCTGCGACCTGCTACAAGCTTTACCGGTTTACCTGCCCACTCAATTGCGCTTGCTTCGTCTGTAATAGTTACCCCACTTGCTAATGCGTTTTGAAGCGCACTTTTAAGCTCGTTATATTTAAAAAACTGCGGGGTAAGTGCTTGCCATAAATCGTCTCGTGGCACCGTTTGTTCGCTGTACTCGTGGCCACGTTTTATGGTGTCTTTTACTTTACTAGCTAAAATACCGCCTTCATCAGCGCTTACGCATTCATCAATCAAACGTTCTATATCACTGATATTAACTAGCGGACGGGCAGCATCGTGCACCAATACCCATGTAGGCGGGNCTGGCTCGCACAATGCGCTTATCAAGCAGTGGGAGTTCATCAAAATAAGGGTCGCTGTCGCTAAGAGCAACAACAATAGTACGTAATTGAGATAATTGGGAAAGTTTAGCTAAGGTGTGTTCTAAAATGGTTTTACCGGCTAATTGTATATATTGCTTAGGCGCATTGTGCTGCATTCTACTGCCAACACCCGCTGCAGGTACAATTGCTGCAATAGTCTGTTTATTTGTCATATTGTTTGCCCGGTAAAACACGAATAAATGTTTCGTCCGGTTTAATCATTCCCAATTCGTTGCGTGCACGCTCTTCAATGCCTTCTTGGCCAAGCTTTAAGTCTTCAATATCTGCTTTAAGTACTTTATTACGTTTAATGAGCTTTTCGTTAGTTACTTGATGCGACGCTACAGCACCTTTTAGCCGTGTGTAGTCTTGTAAACCATTATGACCAAACCATAATCTGTATTGTACAAACAGTGCTAAGCACAGTAAGCCAACTTGAAAAATACGCATTTAACACTCCTTATTTTAAATTCCAAATACCTTAGCTTTAATACGCTAAGGGGCGCTTTAAATTGCGCCAATTAATACTACCCGCTAAAAGCATTTCGCGTAGTGATAAAACCCGTGGCATGCAACGCTTCGAAAATTGCCACTGGTGCCCACAACATGCCCCCGTTAAACTCACTTTACTTGGCTTTATTAACTGAGCATTTTGCTGCTCTAGCCCATTTCCTAAAAAATCAAACCAACCAAGCTCGTTACAATGCAGCTTATTTTCGCCTAACTGATCGATACTGTCTATTCTAAGACGCACCTGATCGTAGCCATTTAATATAACGGGCACTATAAGCCCCACTTTGGCATACGTTTGATAAAAAAGTTCATTAGCTTGAACATTCACATCGGGTGGGGTTGGTTTTTGCTTTTCAAGCCACGTACCATTTTGTGCGTCCAGCGTAAAAGGCGTGTCACCATTGGCAACTAACGTTGCAGCTCGCTCAATATAATAAGGTAGGCTTTTTAACTGGCGGCGCAGTTTATCCGCATTAGGCTCTGCAACTAATCGCTGAACCTCACGCTGATAAAACGCATTACACAATTGTGCATACAGCACTTTTTGTGCATCAGTTTGCCAAATTTCAACTTGCTGCTGAGCACCAAGTGACTGATTTTTAGCGACCAAAAGCTGTACTCAAAAATATTTAGGTAAATGTTTTATAACACAGTATTGAATATTTTTTAAGCGCAGCGCACTAATTTAAGCGCTTGGCTTTTCACCTAATTTTGCTTTACCTGATTCTAAAAATTGCACAACCGTATTACGCTTTTTACCAATCAATAAACTGCCATCAGCTAAAAACATAAAATTTTGCCAATTGCGTTTAAATACATCAAATGTTGTTTCGATAATATTATCGCGTGCCATACAAAAATAAACAGTGGTGTTAGCTTCCCAATCTAAAAACGTTAAGATTGCTTCTGGAGGTTGCGCATCCCCATTTTCCCACGCATCTTGCCAATCTACTTCTTGGCTAAAGCTTTTTTCTTGGCCACACCAATCGGTGTCTTCAAAAAAATCAGGGTGATCAAACTCACGGCTTACCATGGTTGTCCAAAGTACGGCTGCGCGCTCGTCGCTCATAGGCTTTATTTTTGCTGCGTCTTCATCAGATACAGGTAAATCTTTGTGGCGAAAAACCCACGCCTTTTTGTAATCATCTAAAGAAATATAGTTCATAGTGTCGGCAAATTAGTTAACATTAAAAGTGCAAAGCCAAATTATACAAGAGATCAAAACATGACTACAGCAATAAAACCACTTTCCCTCAAACCAGGCTTATACCAACACTACAAAGGGCCGCAATACAAAGTTATTCACGTTGCCACCCATAGCGAAACCGAGGAACAGCTTGTAATTTATCAGGCTCTTTACGGTGAATTTGGTATTTGGGCACGTCCACTTAGTATGTTTAACGAAACAATAGAAAAAGACGGCAACACAATACCGCGTTTTGCCTATATTGGTGAAATAGATTAACTATGGCATCATGAATACATTCAATACTGCTCTGACCAGATAGAGGCTAACTCGTGCAATTTAATTCAACCGATAATTACATAGCTAGCAGCTCGCTTAAACAAGCTGTAAATGCTGCCATTATGCTCGAAAAACCACTTTTAATTAAAGGCGAACCCGGCACAGGTAAAACTATGCTGGCTGAAGAACTTGCTAAAAGTTTAGACACCACGCTTATTCAGTGGCATATAAAATCGACCACCAAAGCGCAGCAAGGCTTGTACGAGTACGATGCGGTTTCGCGCCTGCGCGACAGCCAATTAGGTGACGAGCGCGTACACAACATTAGTAACTACATTGTTAAAGGTAAGCTTTGGCAGGCATTTACGTATGCAGAGCTTAACGGTAAACGCCCTGTACTATTAATTGATGAAATAGACAAAGCTGATATCGAGTTCCCAAACGACTTACTGCTTGAGCTTGATAAAATGGAGTTTCATGTTTATGAAACTAATGAGCGTATTGTCGCAAAAGAGCGCCCAATTGTGATCATCACTTCCAATAATGAAAAAGAATTACCGGACGCATTTTTACGCCGCTGCTTTTTTCATTATATTGATTTTCCTAGCAGCGATGAAATGCAGCAAATTATTGACGTGCACTACCCTAACGTTAAACAAGATTTAGTACGCCAAGCACTCGAAGTATTTTTTAATCTGCGCGAAGCTAACGGCCTTAAAAAGAAGCCATCCACCAGCGAATTACTCGATTGGCTTAAACTGCTTATGGCAGAAGACATAGACGCTAAAACACTGCACGACAAAGCTAAAAAAGGCGGTTTAATGCCCATGTTTGGCGCACTACTTAAAAATGAGCAAGACATAAGCCTAATCGAAAAGCTCGCCTTTATGAGCCGTCGCTAGGGCCTGTTGACCTTTCAGGATTAAAATTTGTTCTAACTAGGGACGATTTAATCGTGGCGCGAGGTTTGTAACCTAGTGGGCTAAGTAAAAGCCGAGCAACAAAGAGTTAATCGTCCCTAGAACGAACCTTCTGGCAGCGCGTGTTTGGTATTTATGCTGTGTTATCGCCTATTTATGGGGAATAACCACACTACATAGGCTCTGCCTTGCCTAAATACCAAATACACTGCTGCAAATTTAACCTCGAAAGATAAACAGGCCCTTATATGTTAGTACAGTTTTTTTTCACGCTACGTAAATACCGTTTACCGGTAAGCCTGCGCGAACTACTCGATTTAATTAACGCCTTAAAAAAAGGCGTTATATTTGCCGACGTAGACGCCTTTTACCATTTAGCGCGCACCATAATGGTAAAAGATGAAACGCACTTTGATCGATTCGACAAAGCCTTTAGCGACTACTTTAGCGGTATTGCTGACCTTGATTTGCTCGAGAGTTTAAAGCAACAGCACAACTTACCTGAAGATTGGCTACGTAAAGAGTTTGAAAAAAACCTAAGCGATGAAGAAAAAGCCCAACTAAAAGCCATGGGCGGGCTCGACGAGCTTATGAAAACCCTAAAAGAGCGTTTAGGAGAGCAACAAAAACGCCACGCAGGCGGCAATAAATGGGTGGGCACTGGCGGCACATCACCTTTTGGCGCTTATGGTTATAACCCTGAGGGCGTGCGCATTGGTCAAGATGGCAACCGTAACCGCCAAGCGGTAAAAGTGTGGGATAAACGAGAATACAAAAACCTCGACACCGACAGAGAAATTGGCTCNCTCGCGTACTATTAAACTCGCCCTTAAAAAGTTACGTAAGTTTGCCCGCACTGGCGCAAGCGACACACTGGACTTAAACGAAACTATTCGCGCTACTGCAAAACAAGGCGGCATGCTGGACGTAAAAATGGCACCCGAGCGCCACAACGCCGTAAAAGTACTCATGCTGTTTGATATTGGCGGCTCAATGGATGACTATATTCACACCTGCGAAGAATTATTTAGCGCCGCCCACTGCGAGTTTAAACACCTAGAGTTTTACTACTTTCATAACTGTTTATACGAGCACGTATGGCAAGACAACGCGCGCCGCCATTCAAACGTGATTGACACCATGACGCTGATTAATAAATTTACCAGCGACTACAAAGTAATATTTGTCGGCGATGCCACTATGGGCCCATACGAAATAGCCTACCCGGGCGGCTCGGTAGAGCATTACAACGAAGAGCCCGGCAGTGCATGGCTTGCACGCATTACCAACCACTTTGATAAAGTCGCCTGGCTCAACCCACAACCCGTTGAACACTGGCCGTACTATCAATCTATTGGCTTTATAAAAGAGTTGATGGGTAACAGAATGTACCCGCTGAGTTTGGATGGGATAAGTAGAGCGATAAAAGAGCTGAGTTAGATGCAAATTAACGACAGTTCAGTTCCAGTAGCGGACCCTCAGGCGTTTATCTGAAACTCTGTTGGGTGGCGCCTTCGGCTTAACCAACCTACCTTTTGACGTAGGTCGGATAAGTGGCAAAGCCGCGCCATCCGACAAAAATGATGAATTTACTAGAAACAATCCAACTTACCGCGTTAATAATAAAGTGATTTGACATGATAGAACCTACCATTTGCGATCTTAAATTTCGAAAGCTCTATAAAGATTTATTAAAGAAGAACTCACTAAATGACTTTGAAAAGACATCTTCGATAATTAAGTCAATTTACTCTCATGCTAAATTGGAAAAAATTACAGTAGGAAGGTTTTTAGGTATTAAAGGATATAAAGTTACTATAGGAAAAAGAACAGCTTTTTTCCCTGTTAGTAAATCAAGAGCTCTTAAAAATAATAAACTTAATGGGTTGATATTTTTTAGAAATGAATTTTATAAAATTGGTATGGTTCTGCCAACTTTAATCTCTAATGGTGATCAAGAAATGCTTTTAAAGACATTATCTGAAAACCAAGATAACAATATAAATGAAAAAATAATTGCCGATTTTTTCAAAAGTACTTTAGGGTTACCTGAACTTTTAACAAGCACATACTCAACCAACAAACATATTTCTAAGTACATTGAAATATTAGGAGAGTCGCTAAAAGCTTACCACTTAGGATTATTTAAAGTTGCAGTAATTTCATTATTACCATGTATAGAGGGTATAATTAGGGATCTTGGCGTAAAGGCTTCATCTGTTTATTCCAAAGAGTTAATGGAAAATCTCATCAAGCTCCAGCGCTACTATATTAAGCACTATATCTTTAATTCTTGTGATTATGTCCCTCAAGATTTCCTAGATATAAAGTTGCATGACACTTATGATGAAAGCATCCAAGTAATTGAATCTTTAAAGTGGTTTTTAGAAAAATCTTTATACCAACATACTAATACATTTAATGAATCTCATAGCCTAAATAGGCATTCAATACTGCATGCCCTAAAACCTGAAAGTAACTACGGTACAGAAAGTAATTTTTTTAGATTGATTAATATATTAAACTCATTATATTTTTGCTCAGTTTTTAGCGGTGAGAATGGAAGCTTATTTCATCCCTCTCATACAGCACAATCAGAAAAGTTGGAATCAAAATATTTACGCTATTCAAGTTTCAAACATTTAATATGATGGGGTCGCGTCTCTTTTTATGATTCATAATAAATCAAACTTGCCTAAGTGTCGTATTTACTTGAATGAGATTCATAATCTCTATAACTCCGCTATATGATTTAGCGTCTCAGGTTGACGCTGCACAAGCTTTAACAATGTTATCGCTTGCCCATTTGGTGCGCTGCGTCCTTGTTCCCAATTTTCGAGCGTTCTTGCTGATGTATGCTGAATATTTCTCGAATATTTACTATTTCATCAGGGGAGATAACAAGATCGTTAATATCATTTACTGAATGAGTACCTAAACGTTAGCTTTCCTTGTGAATGCGCTTTAGCGTCCACAAGTGCTGTCGTTAATTCTGAAAATAAATCACGTTTGCTCATTGCGCCATACCTCTAAAAACTCTTTTAATTGCTTTTTATGATCTGCTTTTGAACATGACTTTTCGTTTCGCTATAAATAATGAGCGCATACAACTTAAAGCACTTTACTCATAAACAAACTATACGGATCTAGCTCATAACACCCAAACGGCTCGCACTCTTTAAAACCAAATTGAGTGTAAAGCTTTTGTGCGGGCAAAAATGCCTCTGCTGTTCCGGTTTCTAAACTTAACTTTTTATAACCTCGCAGTGTTGATTGCTCAATAATATGCGTGAGTAACTTAGCGGCTATGCCTTGGCGTAAATAGTTGCTTGATGTGCGCATTGATTTAATTTCGCCTTCGGTCACATTTAGTGCTTTTAAAGCGCCAACACCCGCTAAATTATTATCAATCCATAAGCTATAAAAAGTTATATCGGGCTGAGTGAGTTTGCTCACATCAAGTGCATGCACGCTCTCAACAGGCGAATGTTTTAGCATATCGTTATGATGCGCTTGTAGTAGCTTTATAACGTGTGGGTTTGAAAGCTCGTCTATTCTAATATCCATTTATACCTCGTTTAAATTTTAAGCTTTAGGGCTTAAATTAAAACCCTAAAGTAAATAGCTATATTTAGGCTGCTAGTTTCCACACTACAAACGCTACTGCAAAGCCTACTAAATACACTAGTCCTAACCACGTTAAGATACGTAATAACACGCTGTGCTTTATAGCAGGCTCTGATCGCACAAGGCTAAAATTGAGCCATGCAAATACAGGCGTGGTAACAAATGAAAGCGTCATGGCAAACGTAAGCATGGGGCCAAGGGCTGATTTAAAAAATAAAATAACGGCCATACCGGCAAGTGCTTGTAGTATTAACCAAATATTTAGGCTGTGTTTGGATTGCTTAAAGCCAAGTAACTTATGAGACTCGTTAAGCGTGCGGGCGTAGCCATCTAGTACGGTGAGTGTAGTGCCAAACATACATAAAAAGGCGATTGCTGATACAAGCGGCCTTGCCCACTCGCCTATTGTTAATGCGTACATATCAATAAGCTGCTTGGCAAACGCGACACCGCCGAGTTCTATACTACTGGTTTGCCCGTACTGCACTAATACACCTAAGCTAAAAAATACTAAGGCTAAGCCTGCTGTAAGCCAGTAACCTACGTTAAAATCGAACAAGCCTTGGCTTTTAGACACTGTTTGTTGCGCTTGTTTTTCTTTTAGCCATAAAGAACTTAATGCAGATATTTCGATAGGGGCTGGCATCCAGCCCATTAAAGCCACCATAAAGCTAAGCATGGCAAGTTCATACGGTGAAGGCCCTATGTAATCAGCAGGTGCCATTGGGCCGTTACTAAATGCAATGGCAAGGGCAATCAAAGTAGCGAGCGTAAGCAGCCCCATAATGCCTTTGGCAACGTTATCTAGCGCTTTAAAGTGCCCAAGTAGCAATATAACTAAACATACCCCTAACAGCATCCAACAAAGCAAGGTTACTTCAATCACAATAGGCAGCGCGTAATGCAGTAAGCTTGCGGTAAGCAGTAATACACCGGCAGTATTAACTACAGCAGCTACAATGTTTAAACCAATAAAGCTGTAAAAGTAAAACGGGCCTTTGCTTTTATAGCCCTCCACTAGGCTATTTTTAGTAGCGAGTGTGTATTCCATCCCAAAGCGAAAAAACGGGTACTTTAAAACATTAACAACGAGGATAAGCCAAAATAATTGCCAGCCAAATATTGCCCCAGCTTGCGTAGAGGCAACTAAGTGAGAACCNGGCTGTTGCCATTAGGATCCCAGGGCCAAGCGCACCTAGTCGAGACTTCCATACTGCTTTTGTTGTGTGCATTAATTTCTCAAAATATGTGTGTTGTGTGTTCTTTTTATTAATTTTTATAATTAATAAACTGCAAGAGCGCATAACTTACCTAAATTACAGGCAATAAAAAAGAGCCATACGGCTCTTTTTTACAATACTTTGTGACTAAATTTTATTTAAGATCCATCTCTTGGATGATCTCGTGTGCGATTTCAGGTGTAGTGCTAACAGGCTTTTCGTGTAAGTTTGCTTTTATCTGCCCTTTTCGATGTTTTAGTGCCGCATCGAGTTTTTTAGCTGCGCTTGCAATGGCTGGGTACATAACTTCGTTTTCCCCTTTTACCGATATGCGCGTGCCTTCGTAATTAGTGCTAATTTCAGCTTGGATTTTATGATGCTCTTTAGACAAAATAATATCGAGTGCAATAAGTGATGGAAAATGGCTCTCGATTTTTGAAAATTTTTCGTTGATGTGCTCTCTAATAGAGTCAGTAACTTCAACATGGTGACCAGAAAGATTAATTTTCATAGGGTATCCTTTTATTTGTTACCTCATAAATAGTATTGGGGGCTATTTAGATTAACACAAGGAAAAAAGAGAGATATTTGAGGTTTATTTGCGGTTTTTGGTGATTTAAATCATGCGTTGCGCAAAGTTTATGCAAAGCCCATAGTGCATGGGCTTTCAGACGTCTAGCTGTACTGATTAATCTGTGTACGAACAACAGTAGTCAGCAAAATCAGATACTTTTACTTTAAAGCTTACATTTGCATCAACATTAAACGATTCACCTGCGTTAAATGTTTTCCATTCGCTTGCTCCTGGTAATAAAATATCCCATTGGCCAGCTAAAAGCTCCATGCACTCTTTTTGGTTTGTATCAAAAACAAACTCACCTGGTTGCATAAAGCCTAACGTTTTCGCTTCTCCATCACCTAAAATAACGGTACGGCTCGACACTTTTCCGTCAAAATATACATTGGCTTTTTTTACTACACTTACGTTATCGAACTTTGGCATTTTTAGCTCCTGCTATTAATTTAAGATTTTTATTTATAAATTTTATCGCACTACCTTGCCTGATAGCTTACTTTCTTGCAAGGAAAGCAGCATTGTTCAAGGTGAAGTTGCTTCATGTAAGGGCATAAAAAAACCCGCAACATGTGCGGGTTCTTCAATTACTTACTTTATTTAATCAAAGCGATTAAAAAAGCTCGTTTGCTTTGCTTACAATGTTTGCCACTGTAAAACCAAAGTGCTCAAACAACTCACCTGCAGGCGCTGACTCACCAAAGGTAGTCATACCTACTACTGCGCCGTTTAGGCCTACGTACTTATACCAGTAGTCAGCAATACCTGCTTCTACTGCTACGCGGCGTGAAACAGATGCCGGTAATACGCTTTCTTTGTATGCTGCGCTTTGATCTTCAAAGGCATCAGTACATGGCATAGATACAACACGTACCTTTTTACCTTGGCTGCGTAGTTCGCTTGCTGAATCTTGTGCTAGTTGCACTTCAGACCCTGTTGCAATAAAGATAATCTCTGGGTTGCCGTCACAGCTAAGGATGTAACCACCCTTTTTAACGTCACTTAATTGCTTTGCGTCACGGGCTTGTTGCTCAAGACCTTGGCGAGTAAAGATTAACGATGTAGGACCGTCTTTACGCTCAATAGCTTGTTGCCATGCAATTGCCGACTCAACTTGGTCACATGGGCGCCAGTTGTATAAGTTAGGCGTTAAACGCATGCTTGCAATTTGCTCTACTGGTTGGTGAGTTGGACCATCTTCACCTAAACCAATTGAATCGTGCGTGTATACAAAAATGCTTGGTTGCTTCATTAATGCAGCCATACGTACAGCATTTTTTGCATATTCAACAAACATTAAGAACGTAGCACCGTAAGGAATAAAACCTTTATGAAGGGCAATACCATTCATAATTGCCGACATACCAAACTCACGTACACCGTAGTAAATGTAGTTACCGCTTGCGTCGTCGTGCGTTAAACCTTTAGAGCCATCCCAAATTGTTAAGTTTGAGCCAGCTAAATCGGCTGAGCCACCCATGAATTCTGGTAATAACGGACCAAACGCATTTAATGCATTTTGCGATGCTTTACGAGACGCTGGGTTTGCTGGGTTTGCTTGTAATTGCTCAATATACGCTTGAGATTTTTCAGCCCAATCGCCAGGAAGTTCGTTGTTAATACGACGCTTGTATTCTGACGCTAGCTCTGGGTATGCTTTTGCGTATGCTGCAAATTTTTCGTCCCAGCTTGATTCAAGCTGCTGACCTTTTTCTTTGCTATCCCATTGTGCGTAAATATCATCAGGAATTTCGAACGCATCGCCAGTCCAACCTAAGTATTCGCGAGACGCTTTAATTTCGTCATCACCCAGTGGTGCACCGTGACAATCGTGGCTGCCTGACTTATTAGGTGAGCCGTAACCAATAATTGTTTTACAACAAATTAGTGAAGGTTTATCGGTAACGCTTTTTGCTTCTGCGATTGCAGCACTTACAGCATCGCTATCGTGGCCATCAACACCACTAATTACATGCCAACCGTATGCTTTAAAGCGAGCTGGCGTGTCATCTGTAAACCAACCTTCTACTTCGCCATCGATTGAAATGCCGTTGTCATCCCAAAATGCAACAAGCTTACCTAAGCCTAGAGTGCCTGCAAGTGAACCTGCTTCATGAGAAATACCTTCCATAAGGCAGCCATCGCCCATAAATGCATAGGTAAAGTGATCAACAATATCGTGACCTTCACGGTTAAACTGTGCAGCTAGCGCTTTTTCAGCAATTGCCATACCTACGGCATTTGTGATCCCTTGACCTAATGGACCCGTAGTAGTTTCGATTCCTGGTGCATAGCCGTATTCTGGATGACCTGGTGTTTTAGAATGCATTTGACGGAAGTTTTTAATTTCGTCCAGTGGTAAGTCGTAACCACTTAGGTGCAATAGAGAATAGATAAGCATTGAACCGTGGCCGTTTGAAAGAATAAATCTGTCACGGTCAGCCCACTCTGGATTCGTTGGGTTATGTTTTAGATAATCGCGCCATAATACTTCTGCGATATCAGCCATGCCCATAGGGGCTCCAGGGTGGCCAGATTTGGCCTTTTGTACTGCGTCCATTGACAAGACGCGAATAGCATTTGCAAGTTCTTTGCGAGATGGCATGAATTCTCCTACCTTATATGTGTATTTGCGCGGGTATTTATGTGTTTGTTTATGTAACCAAATAACTTGGATACTGTTATGTATCCATTCTTACTTATTGTGGGGGCGGTGTGCAATTAAAAACCCCAGAAAAGGCAGCATTATGAATTTTTTTTGAGACTAGAATGACATTCGTAATTTTATTTAGACGTCTAGGCGTAAAAACACTATGCAATGCGTTTTGTTTTCGATAAAATACGCCCCTTAATTTTTTAGCGCTAATACCGACATTTGTGAAGCGCAATATTTGTGAGCAGAAATACAATGGCAAAACATTTATTTACTTCTGAATCTGTTTCTGAAGGTCATCCGGATAAAATCGCCGATCAAATCTCTGATGCGGTACTTGATGCAATCCTAGAGCAAGACTCTCAGGCTCGCGTAGCGTGTGAAACTTACGTTAAAACCGGTATGGTTATGGTTGGTGGTGAAATCACTACTAGCGCATGGGTTGATATCGAAGAAATTACACGTAAAACAATTCGTGACATTGGCTACACAAATTCAGACATGGGCTTTGATGCCGATTCATGTGCAATTTTAAACACTATTGGTAAACAGTCTCCAGACATTAACCAAGGTGTTGACCGTACTAGCCCAGAAGAGCAAGGCGCGGGCGATCAAGGCTTAATGTTTGGTTACGCATGTAACGAAACAGAAGTACTAATGCCTGCTCCAATTACTTACTCACACCGTTTAGTACAGCGCCAAGCGCAAGTGCGTAAGAGCGGCGAGCTTAACTGGTTACGTCCAGATGCAAAATCTCAAGTTACTTTTGCATACGAAAACGGCAAACCTGTAGGTATTGATGCTGTTGTACTTTCTACTCAGCACAGCGAAGACATTTCACAAAAAGATTTAGTAGAAGCTGTGATGGAAACAATCATCAAGCCTGTACTTCCTGCAGAACTTATTACAAGCGCAACTAAGTTTTTCATTAACCCAACAGGTCGCTTTGTAATTGGCGGACCAATGGGCGATTGTGGTTTAACTGGTCGTAAAATCATTGTAGATACATACGGTGGTATGGCTCGTCACGGTGGTGGTGCTTTCTCTGGTAAAGATCCATCAAAAGTTGACCGCTCAGCAGCATATGCAGCACGTTACGTTGCTAAAAACATTGTTGCTGCTGGTCTTGCTGACAAGTGTGAGCTACAAGTTTCTTACGCAATAGGTGTTGCAGAGCCTACTTCTATCAGCGTTGAAACATTTGGTACAAGCAAGCTAGAAGAAAGCCGTTTAATCGAGCTTATTCGTGAACACTTTGACCTACGCCCTTACGGCTTAATTCAAATGCTTGATTTAGAGCGCCCTATCTACCTTCCTACAGCGGCTTACGGCCACTTTGGTCGTGACGAATTCCCTTGGGAACGTACAGATAAAGCAGACGCACTTCGCGCAGCTGCTGGCCTTTAAGCCAAAAGTGTTGTAATAAATTAAAAACGGCCCTTTTAAGGGTCGTTTTTGCATCTAAAACTTATTCGCTATATTGTTTGTAGAGCGTCTACAAAATAACTATAAAATCGACCTCGAATTCTTTTGTACTTTAGGTATATACTCATTTCATTATAAAAGCTTTAGGGATAGTTAAATGGCCGATAACTTTCGCGTTATATTTGCAGGACTTGCCGATAACGTTGATATAAAAACAGCATGTACAAATTTAGCTGCAAAATTAAAAACGTCAGATGAAAAAGTAGCTCTTTTTTTTAAAGGAAAGCCACTGTTTGCGCCAAGCGATAAAGACAAAGCGTTAAAACAGGCTAAGTTACTAGCGAGCTTAGGCATTAAAAGTAAGCTTCAAGCTGTTTCAAACGCTATTCAAAGTAGCTCTGCCCCTGCTGCAAACAACCAACGTGATGAACGTATTTTTGATGCACTTGATTACATCACTAGCAGCTTAATTCGCCTTGAAGAAAAGTTAGACGAGCTAGAGCAACGCCTTCCTGAAGCTCAATTAAAAGCACCAGACGAAAATGTTGACGAATGGCAAGATGACGACCTAATGCTAGATGAGGATTTAGCGCCTCCTAAAAAACGCAGTAACTTACTTTTATATTCATTGATTGCAACTGCCACCATTTTGCTAGTAGTACTGGCTGTTTTTTTAATTTTTCCCGATTTATTCTCTTTTTAAGAATGGCTAATTAATTTAATGAGCAATAAACGCACAAAAATAAGAGCAGAAATTCGTAACACCCGTAAAAACTTGTCAAACAATCAGCAAATAATTGCTGCGCAATCGCTAAAAATGAATTTTATTCAACATTTAAAAAGCGAAAAAACAACGAATCCAAAGCATATTGCCATTTACTTAAGTAACGATGGGGAGCTAGACACTTCATTGTTAATTAAAGAATTATGGAGTTTAAATCATACCGTTTACCTACCTATAATACACCCATTCAATGGCGCTAATTTACTATTTCAGCGCTATGAGAAAAACTCACCCATGAGAGCAAATCGCTATGGTATCTTGGAGCCTAAGCTGAACTGCTCTCAAATATGCCCATTACCAGTGCTTGATTACCTCCTTATGCCATTAGTTGCATTTGATAAACAAGGTAATCGCCTAGGAATGGGAGGTGGGTTTTACGACCGGACTTTGGCGCGTTTACACGAACAAAATTGGCAAAAACCACAACTGATTGGCCTTGCACATGAATGCCAAAAAGTTGAGGCCCTACCAATCGAGTCGTGGGATGTACCACTTAAAACCATTATCACCCCAGATAAAACATACTGTTGGTAACAATTAAATTTGATTACTAACCGCATATTTCTGACATACATGAGCACAAAGCAATGACACAAGACGAATTAAAAAAAGCAGCTGCTTGGGCAGCACTCGAGTTTGTAAAAGAAAACACCATTGTAGGTGTGGGTACAGGCTCTACTGTTAATCACTTTATTGATGCCCTTGGCTCAGTAAAGGACACTATTGTAGGCGCTGTATCAAGCTCAGAAGCCTCAACCGCGCGCCTACAAGCGTTGGGTATTGAAGTATTTGAGCTTAATAACGTTGCTGCTTTAGATGTATACGTTGACGGCGCTGACGAAATAAACGCTCAAAACGAAATGATTAAAGGCGGCGGCGCAGCGCTAACACGTGAAAAAATAGTAGCGGCAGTTGCAAAACAGTTTGTGTGTATTGTTGATGACACAAAACTGGTAGATACATTGGGCGACTTCCCGCTTCCGGTAGAAGTTATTCCAATGGCACGCAGCTACGTTGCACGAGAATTATTAAAACTTGGTGGTGACCCTGTTTATCGCCAAGGCGTAGTTACCGATAACGGTAACGTGATATTAGATGTATTTAACTTAAAAATTACCAATGCTAAACAACTTGAAGCACAAATAAATTCAATTGTTGGCGTAGTTACCAACGGCCTATTTGCGATGCGAGGTGCTGATAAAGTGATTATCGGTACCAAAAATGGGCCACAAATTAAATAGGATGAGGTTATGAGTAAGGTATCGTTAGCAAAAGACAAAATTAAAATTCTCTTGCTTGAAGGTGTTCACCAAAGCGCTGTTGAAACGCTAAAACGTAACGGTTACAGCAATATCGACTACGTTAAAACATCCTTACCTGAGGACGAGCTTAAAGAGCGCATTAAAGATGTTCACTTTGTAGGACTTCGTTCTCGTACTCATATTAACCAAGCCGTATTAGACTCAGCTGACAAACTAGTTGCTGTTGGGTGTTTTTGTATTGGTACAAACCAAGTTGATTTAGATGCAGCACGCGAACGCGGTATTGCTGTGTTCAACGCACCGTTTTCTAATACTCGCTCAGTTGCTGAACTTGTACTTGGTGAAATTCTACTTTTATTACGCGGTATTCCAGAGCGTAATGCAGCGGCTCATCGTGGTGGCTGGTTAAAAACAGCAAATGGTTCGTTTGAAGCACGTGGTAAAACTTTAGGTATTATTGGCTACGGTCACATTGGTACTCAGCTAGGTATTATGGCTGAAAATATCGGTATGAACGTTGAATATTACGATATCGAAGATAAGTTATCACTGGGTAATGCAACACAAGTTCATAACCTAACTCAGCTATTACAACGCTCTGATATTATTAGCTTACATGTACCAGAAACACCGCAAACTAAAAACCTTATTGGTAGCGCAGAACTTGCTGTTATGAAGCAGGGGTCTATTTTGATCAATGCCTCACGCGGAACTGTGGTTGATATTGATGCTCTTGCAGAAGCGCTTACAGAGAAAAAACTAAGTGGTGCAGCAATCGATGTGTTTCCTACTGAGCCAAAATCTAACGATGAAGAATTTGTATCGCCACTGCGCCAATTCGACAATGTTATTTTAACGCCGCACATTGGTGGTTCTACACAAGAAGCACAAGAAAACATTGGTATTGAAGTAGCGGGTAAACTGGCTAAATACTCAGATAATGGCTCAACTATTACTGCGGTTAACTTCCCTGAAGTATCGCTGCCTGAGCTTGCTAATCGTAGCCGTTTATTACACGTACACCACAACCGCCCTGGTGTACTAACGCAAATTAACCAAGCGTTTGCACAGCACGGTATTAATATTGCTGCGCAATACCTACAAACAGACGCATCTATTGGTTATGTAGTTATTGATGTAGATACAGATCAATCTGAGGTAGCACTTAAAGAACTAAGCGCTGTTGAGGGTACAATTAGAGCACGTATTTTACATTAATAAATACTTTTGATATTAAAAAAGGGTCCATATGGACCCTTTTTTGTATTTAGATTACATATATTTTCTTAAATATTTTTTGAATACCGGATCTGTTGCAGCCAACTCTTTTTGCTCAGCTAATATCTCTTTTAAAATAGCACCTGAGGTAAGCGGGTTTGCAAGTACCACTCTAAATACAACTGTAGGTTGATTATCGTATTTAGAAGGCGTTAAACGAGTACGTGATACAAATGAGCGACCAGACTCTCGCTGACGTTTTTGCATACTGGCAGTAAATCGATTCAATGAAGCAAAAATATCTAACCGAGTTGCAGCATCTGCATCGGCTATTGCTTGTTTAATTTGCTTAGGTACATAACGATACGTTAATAAGCACAATTCAGGTTCTGAAATAAGCTCAAAGTCTTCATCAGCTTTAATTAAATCAGCAAAGTAATGTGCTTTTTTGATGCTTCGATCAATCAGCATTTCGTAACCTTTACGACCAATAACACGTAAGCAAGCATGTACTAACATTGCCATACCAGGTCGGCTGCCTTCAAGCGTGTGGCTACCTAAGTCTTTTGAACCTTTACGTAATATGTACTCAGCGTGATGCTCTATTGCATCTGTGGCAGCGGGATCTTTAAATAAAACTAAGCCCGCTCCCATTGGTACATACATTTGTTTATGTGCATCGATGGTAATTGAATCTGCTCGCTCAATCCCTTTTAGTAAAGGGCGATGCGTGTTCGATAAAAGGGTCGCTCCTCCCCATGCAGCATCTACATGAAAATGGCAGTTAATGTCTTGTGCTAAGTCAGCCATTTCATCAAGTGGGTCAATATTACCGGTTTCGGTTGTACCCGCTACCCCAATAATCGCCATTACTTTAATGCCTTGCGATTCAAGCTCACGTGCTTTTTCGCGCATAGCTCCTACATCAACTTTATTATTTTCGCAGGTTTTAATACCAATTAAGTTATCGCGACCAATACCGAGTAAATCAACTGATTTACCTAATGAGTAATGTCCGCGTTCTGATATTAATACTGCTAAACCTTTATAGCCGTAATGCAGCATACCGGCAATTAGGCCTTGTGCGCCAATACCTCTAAAATCACCATCGGGTTTTAATAAGCGGTTTCGCGCAATCCAAAGCGCAGTAATATTTGCAACCGTTCCACCTGAGCAAAATGCACCTAATGAGGTTTTAGCACTGTGCATCCATTTAGAATAAAACGAATCTTCTTGCCCATAAGCTAAATGATGCATCATTCCAAGCACTTGACGCTCAAGAGGCGTAAACGCTTTAGACGTTTCTATTTTTACTAGATTTTGATTTAGCCCTACCATCAATTTTGATAGCGGTAATAAAAAATGCGGCAAGGCAGAGGTCATATGACCAATAAAGCTAGGCGCAGCTGTATGCACAGAATGCGCAACAAGTTGCTCCATTATATCTTGAGCATAAGCAGATACAAACGTTGGATCCTCTGGGATTACTGCCGACTGAAAATCTTTTTCGATTTCATGTAATGGTTTTTCAATTGCCGCTATATTTTCGTTTAAGAAACCTGCTAAATTACTCGAAATTTCAAGCTCGATTTTGCTTAAAGTTGAGTCTGGCGCTTCAGGTACAGTAAATATACGCTTAAGGCTTTCTTTAGAGGCGACGGCACAACGCTTTTGATCCATCTCAATACCTAGTGTGTGTAGCTAAAACACGCGCTTACCCATCAAAAACTCCTAATTATTAGGACATTTAGAGCAATCGTGTTTCTTTAAAAATTGCGCTAACTTTACTGCAATATAACTAAAATGTCTCGTTTAAACCTGTAAAAGCAATCAAAGCGATGACAAAAAAATGATAATTTAATTAAAATTTGACTAAACCTAATTATTTATTGGGCATTTACTTATTTTGGGTATAATAAATTTGATAACAAAAAAGGGACACATATGCCAGAAGGAAGAGTCAAAGTTAGTTGGATAGTGGCAGGCTTTAGCTTATTTTTAATAAGCTTGCTTACCTATGTTTACTACACTTACCAAACCACGCGTGCTGAAATAATGCAGTCGGTTGATAATCGCTTACTTAATGCCGCCACCAGCGTTAAACATATTCTAGGTGAAAATTACTTAAGTGCGGTTAATCAAGGCGACAACATAAGTTTTTCTTACTATCAAAATAAGAGTAAACAGCTCTCTGAGTTTGCTCAAGCACTTGATATTGCTTATGTGTATTCAATGATTTTAAAAGACGGAAAGGTTCTTTTTAGCTCATCAAGCTACACGCAAGACGATCAGAATAATGGCAAAGTAACTCAATTTTTAGATCTCTACCCTGAAGCTACCGATGCAAATATAAGTGCTTTTTACTCAACCGAGCCTGTATTTGAAATATCGAGCGATCAGTGGGGCCACTTTAAAACTATTTTTATTCCTTACGTTGACCCTATTAACGGCAATACCTATTTAACGGGTGCCGATATAACTATTTACAATTTAAACGAGAAACTTAAAGAAAGTGTATCGAAAGCTGCTGCAATGGCGAGCTTCTTCTTTTTTATCGCGATACTTGTTGCCGCCATATATATTTATTTACTAAAGCGCTCTTTAGCAACTGACTCAAGTACTGGTTTTTCTAATCATATTGCTCTTGAGTACTTTATTAAAAAAAGTAATGCTCATCACATGCAGTTAGCCGTTATTTGGGTTAATGAAATAGAAGATATAAACAGTTTCTACGGCACTGAAGTGGGTGATAAAGTAATGAAAAACTTACTCATTCACTTTAAACTCAGAAGCTCTGCGCATTGCCATATATACAGACTAGCAACCAACAAAATAGTATTACTCGCGCCTAAAGAAATGAGTAATGACGAATTTACCGATCTCGTAAAAACATATAACTTTAATACCCCAGTGTTAACTGACCCTTTTATTTATATAACTCTATGTGCAGGTATTGCCAGTGGCAATAAATCGCTACTACTTGAAAACGCTCATATAGCGGCGCTGCAAGCCAAACAAGGCAGGCATAGCGTAGTTAACTACTCAAAAGCGCTACACGATGTAAAAACGCAATATCAATACAATGTTGAAATGGCTAAAGAGGTGCGTGAAGCGTTTGATAACAACCGTATAGTGCCTTACTTTCAACCCATTATTGATACTAATACCAATAAAGTTGTTCAATACGAATGTTTAGCTCGAATGGTAACAGCCCAAGGTGAAGTATTAAAACCTGATGCATTTTTAAATGTTGTTACTCGCTCAAGAATGGACGGAATACTTACCCGTACTATATTTTCACAATGTGTTAGTCGCTTTAGAAAAACAGATATTTGCTGGAGTTTAAATATAACTGCACAAGATATGCTCGACCCTAATTTAAGTGAGTTTATTGCAGACGAACTTAAGCGTTACCCGCATCCTGGTAATATCACACTAGAGCTTTTAGAAACCCAAGCTATTGCTAACTTTTCTGAAGTAAAAGCATTTATTGGAATGGTTAAAACGAAAGGCGTTAAGGTTATTATTGATGACTTTGGTAGTGGTTATTCAAATATATCAAACGTACTTAAGCTGGAAGTAGATGGTATTAAGCTCGATGGCGCACTAATAAAGCAAATAGTGAATGACAAAGATATCTACTTGTTTATTGAACATATAGCCAGTTTTGCTAATCAACTTGGTTTACAATTAATGGCAGAATCCGTAGAAAATGCAACCATAGTAACCGCACTTAAAAAGGCGAATGTGACACTAATGCAAGGCAACTACTTTGCCCACCCAGTGCCACATGTTAATACGGTTACAGAAGAATTAGCACTTTAACTTACTTTAGCAAGGTAAGTTTATAACGAGTCGGTGGCTTTGCTGGCCACTGGCCCAGTATTTACGCTCAAAAGGCGTAATTGCATCGTCTGATTCATAAAGTGTCACATCGCAAGGGTTGCCTGTTAATTCAAGCGCCCGAGCAAACTCCTTAACGTAAATATCCCAATTGCTGCGCACTTCTAATTTTCCACCTAACTTAACGATAAATGGAAAAATAGCTGCGCCATGCCAGCGCCTACGAATATGCTTAGATTTAGGCCACGGGTTTGGATACAACAAATAATGGTGCGTAGGTTGCCAATTAGCAGCAACCGCTAAACGCCAAAAGTCATTTAAGTCTGCTTGCACTAAGATGTACTGACCACTGTCGGTTTGCTTATATTCAACATCGTGCTTATCTAAGCGGTGCGACGATTTATCAATACCGATTACAAGTGCATCAGGGTGGCGCTTAGCTAAGTTAGCTGAACTTTCACCCACGCCACAGCACGAGTCTAAAATAAGCGGACCACTAAAGGCTTGTACTTTGGCATTAACCTCATCAAATGCGGCTTGGGTATGCGCTGCAATTGGCTTTTTAAATTCAGCATCTAAGTGCTTATTTACTATTTCATCAAGCTTTTCGTGAATACCCGCTTGATTAGATACAATACTACGTGAATTTGCATCACTCATTAGTGTCTTAGCCCCACACCTTTTTTGATCAATGTAAGCGCTAATGTAAATAACGCTGTTATAAATATTAAAATAACCCCAAGAGCCACGCTCAAATCAACATCCGACACACCTAAAAAGCCATAACGAAATGCGTTAACCATATAAATTATAGGGTTGATTTGTGATACATTCTGCCAAAACTCAGGCAGCAACGTAATTGAATAAAATACACCGCCTAAGTAAGTTAATGGCGTTAGTATAAAGGTGGGGATAATGCTTATATCGTCAAAACTATTTGCGTAAATTGCATTAATTAAACCACCTAAAGCAAACACGGCTGAGGTTAAAATAACCGTCGCCATAATTACAAAAATATTATGAATTTGAATATCAACAAATAATAACGACACACAGGTCACTATAAAGCCCACCATAATGCCGCGCGTCATACCGCCCCCCATATAACCTAGAACAATGATGTAGTTAGGTACAGGTGCAACTAAAAGCTCTTCAATGCTTTTTTGAAACTTTGTTGAGTAAAAACTAGAGGCTACATTGGAATAAGAGTTAGTAATAACCGACATCATTATAAGGCCAGGTACAATAAACTCCATATAACTAAAGCCGCCCATATCACCAATGCGTGAACCAATTAAGTTACCAAAAATAACAAAATATAAGCTCATCGTAATTGCTGGCGGTACTAAAGTTTGCACCCAAATACGTAAAAAACGGATACACTCTTTAATCCATAAACTCTTTAAGGCTACACCATATTTAAACATTTATTCGCCCCGCCCTTGCTCTAGTAATCCTACAAATAACTCTTCTAATCTGTTTGCTTTATTTCGCATACTCAACACAGTATTACCTTGAGCTGTTAATGCACTAAATACAGCATTTAGCCCTTGAGATTTAGCGACTTCCACTTCAACAGTATGATCGTCCGTCATGGTAAATTTATAACCTTCAAGCGTGACAGGGCTTGCTGGCATTTTTAAATCTAAAATAAAGGTTTCTTTATCAAGCTTTGCAAGCAATGCTTTTATGGTGGTGTTTTCAACAATTCGGCCATTATCGATTATGGCGATGTTTTTACACAGTAACTCTGCTTCTTCAAGGTAATGTGTAGTTAAAATAATAGTAACGCCTTGCTCATTTATTTGGCGTAAAAAATCCCACATTGAACGGCGTAATTCTATATCTACACCCGCTGTTGGCTCATCAAGTATAAGCAACTTAGGTTCGTGCATAAGGGCACGCGCAATCATTAATCGGCGTTTCATACCGCCTGAAAGCGTACGTGCTTGTTTGTCTTTTTTCTCAAGTAAGCCAAGCTGTGCTAAGTATTTATCAGCACGTTTGTGGGCTTCGCCACGTGGCACACCATAATAACCGGCTTGGTTAACAAGTATTTGGCTAAGTGTTTCAAACTGACTAAAGTTAAACTCTTGCGGCACTAAGCCTAAATGCGCTTTTGCAGCTTCTAAATCAGTATCAATATTACAACCAAATACTTCTACCTTGCCTTTTGTTTTATTAACAAGTGACGAAATAACACCAATAGTGGTTGATTTACCTGCTCCGTTTGGACCAAGTAAAGCGAAAAAGTCGCCCTCTTTAACTTGTAAATCAACGCCTTTAATAGCCTCAACACCATTTTTGTAAACCTTGGTAAGGCCTTCTATATTTAAAGCAATATTTTGCTTATTCATTACTTACCCTCACCATAACCCCAACGTTTTGTTAGGTTATGTTCAATGTTTAAATGATCTAAAATTCTTGCCACCATAAAATCGACTAAGTCTTCAATACTTTGTGGCTTATGATAAAAACCAGGCGCTGCTGGCATTATGGTCACACCTAAACGAGATAACTTAAGCATATTTTCTAAATGAATTTCGTTAAATGGTGTTTCGCGCGGCACTAAAATTAACTGTCCGCGTTCTTTAATAACGACATCGGCGGCGCGCTCTAATAAGTTATCTGACGCCCCTACTGCAATTGCAGAAACCGACCCAGCACTGCATGGACATACCACCATTTTTTTAGGTGCAGCAGAGCCCGAAGCCACAGGGCTAAACCAGTTATCTTTACCGTATACTTTTAACTGCTCAGATTTAGCATTAAACAGCGTACTTAACTGCTCAGTGGCTTTATCTTCGTTACCAGAGAGCTTAATATTTGATTCTGTATCAAGCACCACTCGTGCTGCACTTGAGATTAGTACGTAAACTTGAAATTGCTGCTCAAGCAATACTTCAAGTAACCTTAAACCATAAGGTGCACCTGATGCACCGCTAAAAGCGAGCGTAATTCTATCTTTAAATTGCACACTATTCTCCGCTGTATTTATCAGCTAAACCATCAACAAGGTGTTGATGAAGGCCATTAAAACCACCATTGCTCATAATTAAAATATGTTGATTAGGCTCAATATTTTCAAGCACCGTATCAATAATTGTTTGTGTGCTGCTAAAGCACTGCATACCCGCTTTATCTGCTTGCTCTTTTAGCGACCAATTTAGATTCTCTGGTTCAAAAAGTAGTACGTCGTCAGCATCACGCAGTGAATCTAATAATGTATATTGATGCACACCCATTTTCATGGTGTTTGAGCGCGGCTCTAAAATAGCGATAATTTTTTCATCGCCTACTTTTGCGCGCAGTCCTGCAAGCGTAGTTTTAATTGCTGTTGGGTGATGCGCAAAATCGTCATACACCTTAATATTATTTATATCAGCCTTTAGCTCCATACGCCTTTTAGGGCTAATAAACTCACCTAAGGCATCAATACTATGATCAACAGCTATACCCACATGGCGCGCTGCTGCGATAGTCATAATTGCATTTTTAACGTTATGCTCGCCTATTGCTTGCCAGCAAACAGTGCCCTGCTTTTCGTTATTTAAAAGCACATTAAACTCACTACCGTCGGCTTTTATTAATTCATAGCTCCAATCATCGCCTAACGTTTCGCTTTCGCTCCAAAGCCCTTGTGCTATTACATCGTTAAGCGCTACGTCTTGCTTAGGCCAAATTACCTTGCCGCTTTGAGGTAATGTACGCATTAAGTGATGAAATTGTTTTTTTATTGCGTTTAAATCTTCAAAAATATCAGCGTGATCGAATTCAAGATTGTTTAAAATAAGCGTACGCGGAAGGTAGTGTACAAACTTACTGCGCTTATCAAAAAAAGCAGTGTCGTATTCATCGGCTTCAATAACAAAAAATGGCGTTTCGCCGACTTTGGCCGATACACCAAAATTTTGGACTATGCCGCCAATTAAAAACCCTGGTTTTAAACCTGCGTACTCTAACACCCACGCAAGCATACTTGCTGTGGTTGTTTTACCATGCGTACCGGCGACAGCAAGTACCCACGAGTTTTGTAATAAATTATGTTTAAGCCATTCAGGGCCAGAGGTGTAAGGCAGACCTTTATCAAGCACATATTCAACACACGGGTTACCACGACTCATTGCATTACCGATAACTACCATATCTGGCTTTGGCTCTAATTGAGATACATCGTAGCCTTGAGTCAGTTCAATGCCAAGCTCTTCAAGTTGCGTACTCATTGGTGGGTAAACGTTTTGATCAGAACCCGTTACTTTATGACCTAATGATTTAGCAATGGCTGCAATGCCACCCATAAACGTGCCACAAATGCCCAAAATATGTATATGCATATACTTTCCTTAAATCGTATGCTCACTTTAGCGCTATGCAAAGTTTAATGGCGCTATAATGCCAAAATTCGTGCTTAGTTACCATTGCGAGTAAGCATTTCACTCGTGCCAAAATGTCCACTTGATAATAAAAAAGCCTTCTTAGTTAGAAGGCTTTTTTATCTAGTCAATTATTTTCTACATCATTAAAAATACAATCAAACCGACACCGAGTAATAAACGATATATCACAAATGGCAACATACCCATTCGCTCTATTACTTTTAAAAACATAAATATACATGCATAAGCCGATAAGAACGATAGCACCACACCCAGTAATAATGTATTCCAATCAACTACATGGTCACCCAGTGCAAGCTCTGCAATATAATAAAGCCCCATCATAGAAATAATCGGAATCGCTAGTAAAAACGAAAAACGCGCTGCGCTTTGTTTATTCATACCCAACATTAAACCAGCGGTCATCGTGATACCTGATCGAGAAGTACCCGGGATCATTGCAACAGCTTGTGCAAAACCAATAATAAGTGCTGTTTTCCAATTAAGCTGATAAATAGTTTTAATTTGCTTACCTTTTGCATCCGCGTACCAAAGCAATAAACCAAATACAATAGTGGTAGTAGCAATTACCCAAGCGCTTCGTAGGTACAACTCTATAAAATCTTTTAAAAGTAAACCTAAAATAGCGGCAGGCACTGTACCTAATATAATCCACCAGCCTAATTTACTGTCATCGGTAGTGCCTTGCTTACCAAAAGATTTAAACCATGCGCTTAGTATATCTACTACTTCTTTACGAAAATAAATAACGACGGCTATTAAAGTACCAACATGTACTGCTACGTCAAACGCAAGCCCTTGATCTTTCCAGCCTAAAATTTGCGATGGGAGAATTAAATGCGCAGAGCTCGATATTGGTAAAAACTCAGTAAATCCCTGTATGAGGGCTAAAATAATTATTTCGATAATACTCATAGGTTAGAAAACTCCACCTTCCATAGCTTTTGTTGAGGGTTATTATATTCATTCCATAACTGCGCAATCGTTTGCTTAGCTACAGGATGATAAAAATCTGGGGCAACCTCACTCAGAGGTTGTAATACAAATGCATTTTTAGTTATTTCATCACGTGGTAATTGCGCTGGGGAATCGCAAGTTACATCATCATAAAACAGTAAATCTAAATCGAGCGTTCGTGGACTGAATTTTTTATCGTTTGCCGTACGCCCATTATCACGTTCTATTTGTTTTAATAAAGCGCATACATCAGCAAGCGACATATCAGTTGTAGCGCCAACTACTGAATTATAAAAATTATTGCCAGCAAACCCAACTGCTTCACTTTCAAAAACAGACGAGTGCACAATGTGCTCAAAGTGCTGTTTAAGTGCAATTAATGCACATTGTATATAATGCGCTTTATTTATATTTGACCCTAGGCTGATATAAATTTGGGCCATTTAGTCAGTTGCCTTAACACGTGTAATTTCAACACCCACAGTTTGTGCTTGTGCTACTGCTGCAGGTTTACTTACTCTTATAGTAACTTGTGGCGTATTAAACTCGCTTAAAATAATCTCAGCCAACTGCTCAACCAAAGTTTCTAGCAACTCAACAGGTTTTGCAGTGCAGTGCTTAATAACGCGTTCGCTTACTTTTGAGTAATCCAGTGCTAAATTAATATCGTCATTTTCGGCTGCAGGCTTAATATCACTAAGCATTTCAATATCAAAATAAAGGCTCTGTTTACTTTCTTTTTCAAAGTCGTACACTCCAATAATAGTGTCGACGTGCAATTGAGATATAAAAACCTTATCCATTGATACTCCAAATAACAACAAACGACTAAGCAACGATACAAAGCATCAATAAAATTAATACTGTATATGGTTTAGCCAGTGTTTAAATATGTGAAAATAACTTCTACAATAGCAAAACAACCAAACTAGCTATTAAATAGCCTGTTAATAATTTTCACGATAAATTTTGCTGCCAATAATAGCTTAAAAGTACTATCAATTGGTATAGCAATTAAAAAATAAGGAAGCGTGTGTTAGCCACTTTAATGTTTGTTTTAGCTTATTTACTTGGGTCGATTTCGTCGGCTATTTTAGTGTCGCGGTTGTTCAAACTCCCTGACCCTCGTAATAGCGGTTCTAACAACCCTGGGGCTACAAATGTTTATAGATTAGGCGGAGCATTTCCGGCTTGCTTGGTTTTAGTGTTTGATATTTTAAAAGGCACTATTCCAGTATGGGGAGCTTATTTTTTAGAAGTTGAACCTTTAGAGCTTGGTTTAGTCGCTGTAGCAGCTTGCTTAGGCCATATGTACCCACTGTTTTTTAGCTTCAAAGGCGGTAAAGCCGTAGCAACGGCATTTGGCTCATTATTACCTATTGGCTTATCATTGGCTGGTTTACTTGTTTGCACATGGCTGGTTATAGTGGCAATAACACGCTATTCATCACTTGCGGCGCTTGTAGCTGTATCTTTAGCACCTTTATATACATGGCTAATAAAACCACTTTATACTCTTCCGGTTACTTTTATTACGCTGTTAATTATATTTCGTCATCGTACTAATATTATTAGATTATTTAGTGGGGAAGAACCAAAAGTGGGCGCTAAAAAAGCGCCCACTGATGAAAACAAAAATCTTTAAAATTTGAGCAGTTAAATCGGCTCAAGGCTATCTATTGGCCAACGCGGTTTTGTTTTCATATCAAGACTTGCAAACTGACCTGCTTTTAAACGTTGCATTCCGGCATAAGCAATCATTGCACCGTTATCGGTACAAAATTCAGTACGCGGATAAAAAACTTCGCCTTTCATACCTTTCATTACGCGTTCAAGCTGCAGTCGAAGCTGTGTATTTGCACTTACGCCACCGGCGATTACTAAACGCTTAATACCTGTTTGTTTAAGCGCTCGCTTGCACTTAATAACCAGCGTATCAATAACCGCTGTTTGAAATGCATGCGCTATATCAGCTTTAGTTTGATCGTCGTCGTCATTTTCACGAATAGTGATGGATGCTGCAGTTTTTAAACCACTAAAACTAAAATCAAGACCTGGTTTGTCGGTCATCGGGCGAGGAAAAATAAAACGCTTCGCAACGCCTTGTTCGGCCATTTTAGCTAATCGCGGACCTCCTGGGTAGTCAAGACCAAGTAACTTAGCCGTTTTATCAAAGGCTTCGCC